>JAOAPP010000762.1 GCA_025462985.1 Bryobacterales bacterium
CGCCGGAAGGGTCGTTCGGTGCTGGATGTTCTCTGTAAGCTTTCCATGGAGCCGGATAGCTGCGTGCGGAAGACCGAGGATACCTTCGGCAGACGTGGACCATTCGCGCTTTTGTTCGTAAAGTTTCTTCCCGGACTGAGCCTGGTTTCGGTCGCTCTTGCAGGCGTCACGAAGATGCCTCTCTGGAAGTTCCTGTTGTTGGACGCAGCGGGTTCGAGTCTGTGGGCCGGCAGTTATTTGTGGTTGGGGGTGCTGTTCCATCACGAAGTGGACGTGATTATCCTGTGGCTTGGACTTTTTGGCCAAAGAGCCGGGGTGGTCATGGTTGTTCTGCTGGCGCTCTATATCGCTGCTAAATACACCCAGCGTCGCCTTCTTTTGCGACAGCTGCGGATCAGCCGTATTTCTCCCCACGATGTCTACGATCAGCTGGCCGGTGGGGACTTGATGACGATAGTCGACCTCCGGAACTCGGCTGAAGTGGACCGATCTGGGATAAAGATCGTCGGAGCCACTTTGATCAATCCAAGCGAGCTGCGGACTCGTGCATCGGAGATCCCTTCGGGCCGGGATGTTGTTCTTTACTGTACTTGACCAAACGAAGCTACAAGCGCCCGTGTGGCGCTTCAGATGAAAAGGCTTGGGATTGACAGGGTAAGGCCACTTGCCGGTGGCCTTGAGCGATGGCTTGATCTGGGCTACCCGACGGAGCCCTCTGGCCCCGGTGTGGCGGAACGTCTGATCGGCGTCAAGCAGGCGCCGTGATCGGCTTCCTGCCAGAATGGGAACGTGGCGTCCATTACTGATTTCGTTATTCCCGCCGGCCCGCAGTCCGCGGCTCAAGCAAACACGATTCCGGCCAAGATCGACCTGTTAGGGAGGGTTTCTGTGGAAGTGGGCCTCGGCCTCGCGAAAGGACAGGAACTGCTGATTACGGCCCCACTCGACGCTCTGCCGCTGGTGCGAAGCATCACGGAATATGCGTATCGCGCCGGAGCTTCTTTGGTCACCACCATCTTCAATGATGAACAAGCGACCTTGCTGCGGTTTCGTCACGCCTTGGATGATAGCTTCGATCATGCCGCATCCTGGCTTCACGATGGATTTGCGGCCGCATTTCGCTCAGGTGTGGCACGGCTGGCGGTCGCTGGCGCGGATCCCACACTGCTGTCATCAGAGAACCCGGACAAAGTCGCTCGGGCTAACTTGGCGCAGTCCAGGGCGAGCCGGCCTGCGCTCGATTTGATCACCCGGCATGAGATCAATTGGACTATTGTGCCCTGTGCCACGCCGGCATGGGCGCGTCTTGTCTTTCCCGACGACCCGAACGCTCTGGACCGGCTGTGGAGCGCCATTTTTGCCTCGACCCGCATCCAGGAGCCTGATCCGATTGCAGCATGGCGTGAGCACAGCAACCGCCTGCAGCAGCGTGTGCGACTGCTGAATGAAAAGCGCTTTTCTGCTCTGCATTTCCGGGGGCCGGGCACGGACCTTCAGGTGGGACTGGCCGAGGGCAATATCTGGTTAGGCGGTGGCACGGTGGCCCGCAACGGCCTCGCCTGCATACCCAACATGCCTACCGAAGAGGTTTTCACCACGCCGCATAAAGATCGCGTGGAAGGATTTGCTACCAGTACAAAGCCGCTGTCGTATCAGGGCTCGCTGATCGAAAATATCCGCGTTCGGTTTGCAAACGGAAGGATTGTGGAAGCGCACGCCGACAAGGGAGAAAGTATACTTCGCAGCATGATCGAGACCGACGAAGGTGCAAGAAAGTTGGGCGAGGTTGCTCTTGTACCGCATTCTTCACCGATCTCGAAAAGCGGACTGCTGTTTTGGAATACCCTGTTTGATGAAAACGCGGCCAGTCACATCGCTCTGGGCCAAGCTTACAGCACCTGTATCCAGCATGGCGACTCCATGGACCAGCCACAGCTTGCCGCCAAGGGCGCTAATGACAGTCTTATACACGTTGACTGGATGATCGGATCCGGCGAGATAAATGTTGACGGCCTACACAAAGATGGAGAAACCGAGCCGCTGATGAGGCTTGGCGAGTGGGTCTGAGCCAATCCGCCGAGTGCTCGAACTTCTGGATCGATCGGCTCCAACCGACAACGCCGGGCCTAAAAGCGGACGGCTATTCGATCTTCGTTCCGCGTAGAGCTCCGCGGACTGCGGTGTTCATCATAGTCTCGGCCAGCTTCGTGGTGGCCTTGTTCAGGGCTTCGATTTTCTGATTCAACAGATAATGATCGTTGCTGTGGTAGGCAGCCTGGAGCTCTCGCTTAGATTCCTCGATTGCAGCCTGATCTTCGGGCGCAAGCGCGATCCAAGCAGCGCTCTTCTGGGCCTTTTCAGTTGCGGACAAGATGTTATCCGCCTCGACCTGGGCTTCTCGGACCTGCCGCTCCCGCATGTCTTCTTCAGCGTGGTCCAGTGACTCTCGGATCATGGCCTCTACCTGGTCTTCGGAAAGACCATAGGATGGCTTCACCTCCACCGTCTGTTCGGCGCCGGTCCGCGCGTCGCGCGCAGTCACATTCAAGATGCCATTTGCATCAATCAGGAACCGGACCTCAATTCGGGCGAATCCAGCAGGAACCGGCTGAATGTCTTTCAGATCGAATCTCGCTAGGCTGCGGCAATCCTTCGCCAGTTCGCGCTCACCCTGGAGGACATGAATCAGAACATTTCGCTGACCATCCACTGCGGTCGTGAACGTTTCGGTGGCGCTGGCGGGTATCGTCGAGTTCCGGTGGATCAATTTTGAGACCACACCTCCCATCGTCTCGATGCCTAAAGATAAAGGCGTCACGTCTAACAGCAACTGGTCTTCGACATCGCCGGCGAGAATACCTGCTTGCACAGCCGCCCCGAGAGCGACCACTTCATCCGGATTAAGTTCGGTATGAGGCTTGGCTTGGAAGAGTCGTTCAACTGCCGTTCGAACCAATGGGATTCTCGTTGATCCGCCAACGAGAACTACTTCGTCGATCTGCTCGGGCGTGAGTTTCGCATCAGTGAGGCACGCCCGGCATGATACGAGTGTCCTCTCGATAACTGGGGCAATCAGCCGATCGAACAAATTTCTGTCGATAGCTCTCTCGTAAGACTTGGCTTTGTACTCAAGGCGGATCAGTGTCTCCGGGACAAAGGAAAGCTCTTCTTTGGCTCGAATGACCGCGCGCCGAAGTCTCTGCACTCCTTCGGGATCGTGAGCAAGGTCGACACCCCATTCGGAGCGCACATCCTCAAGCGCAATCCGGAGCAGCAGGTTGTCGATGTCATCGCCGCCCAAGTGCGTGTCTCCGTTGGTAGCGAGTACTTCAAAGATGCCGTCGTGCAGCCTGAGAATCGAAATGTCGAAGGTGCCGCCGCCGAAGTCGTACACGGCAATGATTCCTTGTTTCCGCTTGTCCAGCCCATACGCAAGCGAGGCTGCTGTGGGCTCATTTACAAGCCGAAGAACATCGAGCCCTGCCAGACGGCCAGCGTCCTTTGTCGCCTGCCGTTGCGCGTCGTTGAAGTAGGCGGGAACAGTAATCACAACTTCGGTCACCGGGGCGCCCAGCGCACCTTCGGCGTTATCTTTCAACCGCCGAAGAACCGCTGCTGAGATTTCGGGCGGTGTCAACGTGCGGTTTCCCAGTTTGAGCTTGATAGCGGAGCCGCTGTCATCCGCGATGCGGAACGGGAATAGCTTTCGCTCTTCTTCTACGTCCGATACACCGCGCCCCATCAGACGCTTGACTGAGTAAACGGTCCTCTCCGGATCGGTCAACAATAGTTCCCGTGCAGGTTCCCCGGCGACGAGTTTGCCGTCCTCAAGCACGGAGACGATGCTGGGAACGATCTTGCGGCCTTCCGGATCCTCAACGATCCTGGGACCGGTCAGATCCATATAAGCAGCTAAGCTGTTCGTGGTTCCGAGATCGATGCCAACGATCTTCGACCGTCGCTGTTCACCGAAGTCAATTTGAAAAGTTCCCATGTCCGATAGCTAATTAAAGTCGTTCTTCCAGATTTGCTGCGTTAGCGGCAGGTGGATTGAGAGAGCGGTCAACATCGCGAAGGAGGTTCTCAATATAGCGGCGACGGTTCAGCACGGCCCGAATTTCATGTAGAGCCTGCTTCGCCGTCTCACTCTGGGCATCCGAGGCATCGTACTTCGAGAACAGCCCCGTCAGCTCATTGTCCACATCTCGCCGAAGCTTCAGAAAGTTCTCTTTGGCCGACTCCAACTGAGGGCGGGCACTTTCGTCCCCGCCTTTTAGTTCCTCGAGCATCATGTTGAGCTCGAAAACTTCTTCGAGCAACTCCGGAGGGACATCCTTTGAGCGCTGTTCTGCGACGGGAAATCCTTCTTCAGTGAGGAGGTATTCGGCCCGCCTCACAGGATCGCGCAGCGTCCGATAACCGTCATTGAGAACCGCGGTTGCGTCCAACGCCTGCAGTTGAGCCTCTGCACCCTTTCGACTGAATCGATCAGGGTGCCATTCGCGGCTCAAACGATAGAAGCGGGTTTGAAGATCAGCCTCATTGATAGACAGTTTCCTGTCGAGGCCGAAAAAGGCGTAATATTCCTTAGGAAAGGTCGACATTGCAGGTAAATAAGGCTCATTCCGCCGAAGCAGAAGGGAAATGAGCAGGCGTGACTACGCCGAGAAAGAAGTTCCGCAGCCGCAGCTCTTGGTTGCATGCGGGTTATCAAAAACAAAGCCGGATTGAATCAGCGAGTCTTTCCAGTCGAGTGTCATCCCGTCTAGAAACAGCATGCTCTTAGGGTCGATGAAAACCTTGACATCCTCGAATTCGAATACGTGATCCTTTGGCCGAGGTTCAAGAGCAAATTTGAACTGGTAGCTCAAGCCTGAGCAGCCGCCTCCCAAAACGCCCAGGCGGAGCCCGCCCGACTGGATGCCCTCACGGGCGAAGGCTTGCCTGATCTTCTCGACAGCCTTCTCAGTGACTTGAATCTGCTTCGACGTCTCGGACGCAGGAGAAGCAGATCCTTCCGTACGATCTCCGAGCTGAGTCAGCTCAGCCATAGTTGGATCCTCTTTTTAGGCAACCACTGCTGCTTCGGTGCTGGTCGCCTTGCCTTGTTTGGTCTTGTAGTCAGAAATCGCAGCCTTAATGGCGTCTTCCGCCAAAACCGAGCAGTGGATCTTTACTGGCGGCAGCGCCAGTTCGCTGACGATATGCGTGTTCTTGATTTCGAGCGCCTGTTCTACTGTCTTCCCCTTGAGCCATTCGGTTGCAAGCGAAGAGCTGGCAATCGCACTCCCACATCCGAAAGTCTTGAACTTTGCGTCCTCGATGACGCCAGTTTCCGGGTTCACCTTCACCTGGAGCTTCATGACGTCGCCGCATTCCGGTGCGCCAACCATGCCGGTTCCGACATCGAAACTGTTCTTGTCGAGTGAGCCGACGTTCCGGGGATTGTTGTAGTGATCTAAAACCTTATCTGAATAAGCCACTTTTCTTTCCTTTCCTGATAATTCGTTAGTGCGCGGCCCAAACCACCTTGGTAAGATCCACGCCCTCTTTCGCCATCTCGTACAAAGGCGAAAGTTCGCGTAACTTCTTTACCACGTCGACAACTTTATCGGCCACGTAGTCAACTTCTTCTTCCGTGTTGAAGCGACCGATACCAAAGCGGATGGAAGAGTGCGCGAGGTCATCTCCCGCGCCCAAAGCCTTTAATACATAGCTCGGCTCCAATGTCGCCGAAGTGCAAGCGGAACCGCTCGAGACCGCCACGTCGTTGATACCCATCAGCAGGCTTTCGCCTTCAACGTACGCAAAGCTGATGTTGAGGTTGTGCGGCAGGCGATGCTCCATCGTGCCGTTGATATAGACTTCATCGAGAGAAGCCAGAATGCGATCCTTCAAGCGGTCGCGCAGCGCGCTAAGGCGCTTGCTCTCCTCGG
>JAOAPP010000772.1 GCA_025462985.1 Bryobacterales bacterium
CCGAGGTTTAGCGTAAAACTGTCATAAGTCGCACCGGCTTCAATACGCGCATATGTCGTTGAGACGTGGAATGCTCCCACCGCTTCATCCTGCAGGCGGATATGGGTCAGGTGCGCACCGGCGCCGACATGGATCTCCGCGACTGCGTTCAGTAGATAGGCCCCCTGTCCGGCCGAAATCTCAACCAGGGTCAATTTGGATCCTCCAGCCAAGTGAATGCTGTGGCGGGGATGGAAGTCGGTATCGCCTAAGCCCAAGCTGACAAGCTGAACCATCCTGCCATCATGATTGAGCGGCACATGCAAAGCCGCGCCGTCGACGGCAAGCATTGTATTGAGCGCAACCATGGGGTCTCGGTTGGGCCAGGACAAGGTGCCAAAATCCGGTTGTTGCGCGAACCGCCCAAATCCTGCCTTGGGCATAACGGTTAGGTCTGCTCGGAACGCTCCATCGACGAACACAACCCGAGGCGCGTCCAGTAGCGGCAGTCGAGCGAGGAAGGTTTCAGCCTCCTGCCTGTGTGTGGCCCCTTGACGAAAGTTGGTTTCGGCGACCGGACGCAGGCTGGTGTATTTCCAAGCCTCCAGTCGGCGCCGTTGTGTTCCGCCGAGCAATCCGGACGCTTGGAAGGCCGCGGCGGCGGCGGCGCGAAGGGCTGAATCGCCAGGTAGACGACCGATCATCCCATTATAACGCTCCAAGAAGCCCGCGGCGCCGGTAGTCACGCGGCCTCCGCGGTCAGGCCGGCATAGCCACTTTTCTCCAATTCCTCTGCCAGTTCCGGGCCGCCGGAGCGGACGATTCGGCCTTGCGCCAGCACATGAACCCGGTTCGGCACAAGGTGCTCCAACAGCCGTTGGTGATGGGTGATGACAAGTGCGGAAAAACCCGGTCCGCGTAGCGCGTTTACGCCGTCAGCAACGACCTTCAATGCGTCAATGTCCAAACCGCTGTCAGTTTCGTCCAGGATCGCCAGCTTGGGGCGCAGAATCGCCATCTGCAGCACCTCGTTGCGCTTCTTTTCACCGCCGGAGAAACCGACATTGACGTTGCGCTTCAACATGTCCTCCGGCATCGCCAGCCGCTTTGTTTCCGCGCGCGCCAGCTTCAGGAACTGCACCGCGTCGAGTTCGGCCTCTCCATGAGCGCGGCGGATCGCGTTAAGTGCTGTGCGGAGGAAGTTGGCGTTATTCACGCCCGGCAATTCGATGGGCGCCTGGAAGGCCAGAAACACGCCGGCGTTGGCTCGCTGCTCCGGTTCCATATCCAAAAGATTGACCCGGTTGAACGTTGCCGTACCAGCGGTCACCTCGTAGTCATCCCGCCCGGACAGCACATAGCCGAGGGTCGACTTGCCCGATCCGTTCGGCCCCATGATGGCGTGAATCTCACCTTGCGGTACTGCTAGATTAATGCCTTTCAGGATCGGTTTGCCTTTTATCGAAGCGGCCAAGCTGCAAATATCCAGCATCACGTTATCCCACTGATCCCTCGAGCGAAACAGCCAGAAGCTTTTGTGCCTCCACGGCAAACTCCATTGGCAGCTCCTTCAACACATCCTTACAGAAGCCATTGACAATCAGACCCACTGCATCCTCCTCGGACAACCCGCGCTGCCGACAATAGAACAACTGATCATCGGCAATCTTCGACGTGGTCGCCTCGTGCTCAACCTTTGCCGACATGTTGCGGCTTTCAATATATGGTACGGTGTGGGCACCGGACTGATCACCGATCAGCAAGCTGTCGCACTGGGTGAAATTCCGGGCGTTCGATGCGCTGGGCAGCATCCGAACAAGGCCACGATAGGTGTTGTTCGACCGGCCTGCGCTGATGCCCTTGGAGATGATCGTGCTGCGCGATCCCTTGCCGACGTGGATCATCTTGGTTCCGGTATCGGCCTGCTGATGATTGTTCGTCACCGCCACCGAATAGAACTCCCCAACGCTGTCTTCGCCAAGCAGTACGCAGGAGGGATATTTCCAGGTGATCGCTGAACCCGTTTCCACCTGAGTCCACGAAATCTTTGACCGGGCACCGCGGCAGGCGCCACGTTTCGTAACGAAATTGTAGATACCGCCTTTGCCCTGGGCATCTCCAGGATACCAGTTTTGCACCGTCGAATATTTGATCTGGGCCTCGTCCAGTGCAACGAGCTCGACGACGGCGGCATGTAGCTGATTCTCGTCACGCTGCGGCGCGGTACAGCCTTCCAAGTAGCTGACATGGCTCCCAGAATCAGCGATAATAAGGGTCCGCTCGAACTGCCCGGTGTTTCGCGCATTAATGCGAAAATAGGTAGATAACTCCATCGGGCACCGGACGCCTTTGGGGATATAGACAAAGCTGCCGTCGGTGAAGACGGCGCTGTTCAGCGCGGCGAAGAAGTTATCGCCCGTTGGCACTACAGTCCCAAGGTACTGCTTTACGAGATCGGGATGCTCGCGCACCGCCTCACTGATGGGGCAGAAAATCACCCCCGCCTTGCGCAATGTCGCCTGGAAAGTAGTGGCCACCGAGACGCTGTCGAACACTGCGTCTACCGCAACTTGAGTGCTGTCGAAGGTATTAAGATCGACGCCCGCAAGAATCGCTCGTTCCTTCAGGGGGATTCCGAGTTTCTCGTACATCTCTAACAGCTCGGGATCGACCTCTCCGAGTGTTTTCGGCCCGGCCTTTTTCTTGGGGGCGGCGTAGTAGTGCAGATCCTGATAGTCGATTGGCGGATGATCGACCCGAGCCCATTTAGGCTCTTCCATCTTCAGCCAGGCGGCATAAGCTTTCAGACGCCACTCCAGCATCCACATCGGCTCTTCTTTCCGATTAGAAATCAGCCGGATGATGTCCTCATTTAGTCCCTTGGGGGCGAAGTCCATCTCGATCGTCGTCTCGAACCCCCATTTATAGCCGGATTGTGTGACGGACTGGACGGTATCGAGCGTTTCGGTGCCAACGGCCATGTAAAATCCTATTCGGCGGCAGATTGGAGGGGGACCTGACGCGTAGCCACAAGCACAGCCGGCGAGCGTCCCATTTGCATGTCGGCCAAGGTTATTCGATTCAATGCCTTATGTATCGCCTCGTTCACCGGGTCCCATCGTCCGCGCATGGGGCAAATGCCCTGAGATTCACACTCGGAAGACGACCCCTCAACGCAAGCTGTCAGAGCGATCGGCCCATCAATGGCGGCTATAACGTCAGCAATTGGAATAGCGGACAAGTTTCGACTCAGGCGGTAGCCACCTTTCGCTCCGCGCTGGGATGACACAAAATTTCCTGTTGACAGTGCCTTTAACACCTTGGCAACAGTGGGCTCGGGAATGCCCGTCGATGCGGCGATGCCCGGCGAAGTCTGCACACAATCCGCCCCCGAGAGGCGCACGAGCACCACGACAGCATAGTCCGTCAGCTTCGACAGCCTGAGCATGGCGTGCGAACCCTTACTTTCTGCGCGTTGCGGTTATCCGGACTGGGACAGTCCTGATTGAACGGGAGATGGCGTA
>JAOAPP010000797.1 GCA_025462985.1 Bryobacterales bacterium
CGTTTCTATCCGACTACGATCAGCGTCACACAATAAACGCCTACGCGAACTATCCCGTTCGACCTTCCATCAATCTGAGCGCGCGATGGACTTATGGCAGCGGCTTCCCGGTCCCGGGATACCTAAGATCCATCGGATCGATAGCCCAAGAGGATTTTCAACTAGTGGAGCAGCGCAATACCGAGGGGATCGGTTCATATCAAAGGCTGGACGTCCGATTAAACAAAACCTGGTCGCGCGAGAGGCGCAAGACGACGCTCTATACGGAAGTCACCAACCTGACCGACAAGACCAACTATCGCTTCGGAAGTCTGGACGGGTACAACAGGATGAATGGGGTCGCGTACGTCACAGTTGACCAGATGTTCCCGATTCTGCCCTCGGTTGGGGTGGCATTTGCCTGGTAGGCCGGACGCAAATTTGAGATGTGGTAGCGCTAAGGGGAATCGAACCCCTATTTAAGCCTTGAGAGGGCTCCGTCCTAACCGTTAGACGATAGCGCCATTCTATTGAATGCACTCTCATTATAACGGAGCCCACCTGGTGAATGGAACTTCTACAAGGCCGCAGGCATCGGAAGCCCTGACTTGGCCAGCGCCTTCGTAATGAGCGCGATCGCCTCACTCTCGCTCACAGACTTCGCCATAGAGGTCTCGAGAATAATCATGCTCCGGGCTCGTTCGAGCATTCGCTTCTCCCGAAACGAGAGCGGCTTGCCCACTTGAATGATAAGGAGAGCCTTGAAGACCTCCGCGATCTCGAGCAGACTGCCGCCCTTCATGCGCTCGGAATTTTCTTTGAATCTATCCTTCCAGTCAGGCGCGCAGATCGGAGTGCCCGATGCCAAGTACGTCAGGACTCTGGATATTTCACTGCACTTGGTTACCTTTCTCAGCCCTACATCTCCGACGTGGGAGAACGGGACCATGACGGTCATACTGTTGGGCAGAAGTTTAAGCAGATAAAATCGCTCTTCCTGAGAACCGAAACATCGAGAACTAATGTTCTCGATCGTTCCAACGCCGTGATTTGGGTAAACCACTTTTTCACCGACCTGGAAGGTCATGCAGGGACCTCTTTCGCAAAGAACCGAGAGTCAATTACCGGAATCGCCGATGATTCAAATCTCACAACCGGGCTCGTAACGCTGTTACTCTTTACTCACCGCTTGGGACTTTAAAGGAATCTTAAACCTGCTATGACAGCCCGTCAAGCGTAAAGTGACTTCCCTCACCTTTGGGCCCAGTGCTACCCGTACCGGCTGTAACCCCTTTGCTTTCAGATACGTTCATGAAGTGCACACCTGCGCGTGGTGGGCATCTGAAACGGTTACCGCAATGGAAAAGGGGGCCCGTTGGGGAAGCCCCTCTCCGTCCTACAGTTTTTGGAATCAGATCAGAGTATATTAAGCGACCAATTCTCTAAAATGGATTTCACCTTCTGGCAGAACTGGTCGGCCAAGGCGCCGTCGATCAGCCGATGATCGAATGTCAAGGCCAGGTGCGCCTGAGACCGGATCGCGATCGCGTCCCCTTCGACCACAGCCGCAACTTTCTCGACTGCCCCGACTCCGAGAATCGCAACCTGAGGTTGATTGATCACCGGGGTCGCAAAGAGGCTCCCGAAGCTTCCGAAGTTCGTGATAGAAAACGTTCCGCCCGTGACCTCGTCTGGCTTTAATTGCCGTGAACGAGCGCGGGTCGCCAGGTCGACAATCGAACGCTGAAGTCCGGCCACGTTCTTCTCGTCCGCATGCCGAATGACCGGAACAATCAGACCGGCTTCCAAGGCAACCGCAATCCCAATGTTGATCTCCTTGAAGTAGACGATGTTTTTCCCGTCAATGGAGGCGTTGAATATTGGGAAAGCACGAAGCGCCTCGGCAGCGGCGGCAGCCACAAACGGCAGGAACGTGAGGGAGAAACCATTTCGTGCCTGGAACTCCGCCTTCGACTTCTCGCGGAGTTTGGCTATCTTCGTCATATCGACGCGGTGTACTGTCGTGACGTGCGCCGAGGTCCGCTTGCTCATGATCATGTGCTCGGCGATTTTTTGCCGCATGTTGCTCATGGGTTCGGTCCGAACCTTTGCCGACTCGGCGAGAGGCAGGGGTGCGGGAGGCGGTTCGACAGGATACGGCCCGGCACTGGTGGCCACTGGTTGCGGCGGGGGTGCAGGAGCGCTGTAGGTTCTGGCGGCCTGCGAGGACATATAGGCCTCCACGTCCTGTTTCGTGATCCGGCCACCGGCGCCCGTACCCTTCACCTGGGCAAGATCGATGTTGTACTCCCGAGCCATTTTGCGAACAAGGGGAGATAGCGGACCCACCTCTTCGGCGCCGTCGGCCTGCGGAGTCGGTGGGGGAGGGGGCGCAGCGGGAGAAGGCGGAGGCTGGACGGGGTACGGACCGGCTGAAGTAGTAACCGGCTGTTTGACTTCGGATGCGGCCGCGGATGGTCCAACTCCAACACTCGGGGGAACGCCTTCTGCTGCCTGTACGTTCGGCGGCTCGGGTTGTGCGGACGGCGGAGGAGGAGCGACTGCCGCCGGGGCGGACTTGCCGTTCGATGCGCCGTCCCCGATACGCGCCACAACCGTCTTGATCGCGACCGTGCTTCCTTCCTGAACCAGGACCTCGCTCAAGACACCGGCGACGGGTGACGGAATTTCCGTATCCACCTTATCCGTTGAGATCTCAAACAGCGGCTCGTCACGTTCCACTTTTTCGCCCGGCTTCTTCAGCCAGCGTGTCAGCGTTCCTTCTGTGATGCTTTCGCCCATCTGGGGCATTTCGACGTCGATCATCGGGTCTCCTGCAATTTTTGCTCTGCCATCTCTACTTGGAAATCGAATACGTTTGCAAATGCGTCAGTGATGGCGTCCTGCACTTGCTGCCGGGTGGCCTGGTTGCCTATGCTACGCAGCGAACAAACCGGCTTAGTCAGACCACACGGCACGATGTATTTGAAATAGGTGAGATCAGTGTCGACGTTCAGGGCGAACCCGTGGGATGTGACCCAGCGGGAGATGTGAATACCGATGGCAGCGATCTTCGCGCCGTCCACCCAGACGCCCTCATACCCTGGCTCCGGAATCCGTCCGGCCTTTACCTTGAGCGCTGAGAGAGCGTCAATCAAACTCTGCTCCACCGCACGGAAATAGGCTCTGACGTCGCGTTTCCATTCTCGCAAATCAATGATGGGATATCCGACCACCTGACCGGGACCATGATACGTCACATCGCCGCCCCGATCTGTCTCGACAAGTTGAATTCCGGTGCGCGCCAGGATCTCCGGACTGGCAAGCAGGTGCTCGTTCTTTCCATTGCGTCCGACGGTCACCACATGCGGGTGCTCCACGTAGAGCAACGTGTCCGTTCCCTGCCCGCTCTTCCGCTGCTCGACAAGTTGCTGCTGGACCTGGAAGGCGTCGGAATGTTTCATCCGTCCGAGGTCCAGGATCGCCAGCCGTCTCATGGTGCTATATGTTGATCGCGAGTCCGTAAACGTTATTGAATGCTTCCCCGATGGCTTCGTAGATCGTTGGGTGAGCGTGAATGGTCGACATCATGCTGTCGACGGTCGCCTCCGATTCCATCGCCGTGACCGCCTCGGCAATCAACTCGAACGCTTCCGGCCCGATGATGTGGACGCCAAGGATCTCGCCTAGTGTTTCTTCCGCGATTACCTTTACGAACCCTTCGTGCTTGCCGAGAATGGTCGCCTTGCTATTTCCAACGAAGGGGAATTTCCCGACCTTCACTTTGAAGCCTTGTGCGCGGGCCTGTGCCTCCGTCAAGCCAACGCTGCCGATGCCGGGATCCGTATATGTCGCACCGGGAATGCGGCTGCGGTTAATTGGTCGAACCGGTTTGCCCGCGATACGCCCGACCGCGACCATGCCCTCCGCCGTCGCCACATGCGCAAGCTGCGGCGTTCCCGCTACGATATCGCCAATTGCGTAAAGGCCGGGCTCGCCCGTCTGCTGAAATGCGTCCACCTTCACGAAGCCACGGTCCAACTCCGCCTTGGTGTTCTCAAGCCCCACTGCGTCGGTGTTGGGCTTCCGCCCTACTGCGACCAGGAGCTTATCGAATTCCATTTCTTCCTTGTTGCCGTTCGCAAGAGTGGCCGTGAGACTGACGCTGTCGGCATTCTTTCGAATGTTCTCTGCCTTCGCTCCCGTTTCGATCCGAATGCCGCTCTTCTTGAAGTGCTTCTCGAGTTCCTTCGAGATCTCGTCGTCTTCCACCGGCACCAGGCGCGGCAGCATCTCCAAAATGGTCACTTTCGATCCGAAACGATTGAAGATAGAAGCGAACTCTACTCCCACCGCCCCTGCACCGATGATCCCGATACTTTTCGGAACCGCCTGCATATCCAGAATTTCAATATTGGTGAGAATGAGTTTGGGATCCGGCTGAAGGCCCGGCAGCATCCGCGCATCCGACCCCGTCGCCACGATGATGTTCTTGGATTCGACCGGCTGGGCGCCTTTTTCGCCCTGCACTTCGATCCGTCCACCGCCGAGCAAGCGGGCATTACCCTTGATGA
>JAOAPP010000059.1 GCA_025462985.1 Bryobacterales bacterium
CCACAACCTTCGGAATGTTCGCCGTCTGAAACCTGGAGTTGCCTGGATCCACGCGCTCCGGTGAGAAACACACAAAAAAATCCTCACCGACCTTCAATCCCGTTTCCTGAAGCTTCGGCAGAATCAACTCGTCCGTAGTCCCCGGATAAGTCGTCGATTCGAGCATCACCAGCAGGCCCGGGTGGATGTGAGCCGCAATTCCGTCCCTCGCAGCCACGACATAACTCATATCCGGATCCTTAGTTTTCCGCAGCGGAGTCGGCACACAAATATCGATCGTGTCTAGTTCCGCGATCACGCTGAAATCCGTCGTCGCCCGCAGCTTTCCGCTTTCGACAAGCGGCCGGAACACGTCATCCGACACATCCTTGATGTAAGAGTGTCCGGTATTAAAGAGGTCGACCTTGTCCTTCTGAACATCGATCCCGACCACGTCAAACCCCGCCCGAGCGAACTCGACGGCCAGCGGCAGGCCCACGTACCCGAGTCCGAGTACGCCCACCCGCGCCGTCTTATTCCTGATCCGCTCCTTCAGCGTAGCTGCGACACTAGCGTTCTCGGACAACTGCTCGACAGTTTCAGAAATCAATGGAGTATCTTCCTTCGGCAATAAACTCGGCCGGGCCTGTGAGAAATACACTGGTATCCCACCTCAAACGAAGTCTGCCCGCGGGGGTCCGAATCTCTACCGGACTCTCAATGTCACCCCTGAGGATACCAGCGGTTGCCGCACCCGTGGATCCGGTTCCGGAGCTCTTGGTCTCTCCCGCCCCACGTTCGTAAAAAGCCGCTTCAATCGTATGGCGATCCAACACCCGCACAAATGATACATTCGAACGCCGCGGAAAACGTGGATGGCATTCGGCTTCAGCCGCCACCACGCGCCAGTCGGGCGGCAAATCCGGCACAAAGATCGCGCACTGCGGATTCCCCACGTTCAAGATTGTGGCATCGAACTCGGCCCCGGCCAGGCGCATCCGCGCATGGAGTTCCTCCAGCTTCGGCACGCCCATATCCATTTCGAAAACATATCTGTTGCCGGCTTGGGCCATCAGTTCCAGCCGTTTCGGCCCGGCCGCTGTCGTGATGGTGACGAAAGGCGGGTCAGCCGCTCCTTCCCGGAGCGCGAAAGCAGCGGCGCAGCGCGTTCCGTTGCCCGATATCTCCGGCTCGCTGCCATCAGAGTTGAACAGCCGGGTACGGAGTCCGCCCCCCGCTCTCCATGCGAGCATCCAACCGTCTGCGCCCGCGCCCGTCGTCCGCGCGCAGATCCTTCGCGCGACTTCGGGCAAGTCCAACATGGGAACCGCTTCACCCCACGTCAGCAGAAAATCGTTTTCGTCGCCATGCAGCTTAGCGAAAGGGATCGTTATCATTTACCTCCGGCGATACACTTCGAGCGCTGGCGCTCCCTTTACCTGAATGCGCTGGATTAGCTCAAACGCTCGCGGCTCGGCATGCAGCGATTTCGATAGCGCATCGCCCTCCTGCGCCATAGCCCAGCCCGTGTCGTACGACAGGTACGGGCGGGTGCTCGCGCCGTACCATGCCGGCACATTACTTACATTAAGGGTCTCAGCCAGGGGGATGCCGGCCCGACAGAGCACGCCCGTGACGTCACCGGCGCTGGCTAGAATTCCCTCCCTTCGCCAGTAAACTCTCTCCAGGTAAGCCGCGCCTTCCGCCGTCCACTCCCGCCGTGCGACGGAGTTGACTTGCGATTCCTTCCAGCAGATCCAGTGCTCAGAACCGGGACGGAGAACCCAGGGCAGAATCGCGAAAAGCGGGAGCGCATAGGCCAGTTTTTTCCTGGCCGGCGGCAGCACGGTAACGATCGCTCCCACCGCGAATGCCGACGCAACCACGATTACACAGGCGTAGCGGGTATTGTAGTAGCTGTTGAAGTAGCGCGGGCCGTACACCGGGTTGCCCGACGAGTGGATGCTCCACAGGTAAAACAGCGGAGTGAGCCACAGAAAGGCAAGCGGCGAAAATCGTTCGGTCGCAATTGCACAGGCGCAACCGATAGCACCCAGAATCAGCAGCGGCCAGCCGGCGCAAAGCTTCGCCGCGTCGCCGTAATACAGGAACGCCTCCGCCCAATTGTGAAATCCGGGATAAGGCTTCCCTCCCTGAATCGCAAGCGCGGAGTACGGTCCGTTATAAAACTCGAGGGCGTTCCCCGTCAGCCACCAACAGTGCGCAAACCAGTACAGCGGGACCAGACTTGCGAAAGCCAGGACGACAGCAGCGACCCGGACTTGTCGAAGTTGGGCATATCCAGCAAACCAGAGCGCCGCAAACGGAATCAGAAACCATCCGTCATACCGCGTCAGGCACATCGCCCAAAGCGCCACGATTCCGAGCGCCACATACGGCCGCCGTTGCGTCACGCGAAATCGGACCAGCGCCAGCAGCAGCACCGCAAGTCCGGCCGCATAAACCTGCTCTGTCATCGGAATCGACGCCAGGTACAGAATATTCGGATTGAGCGCCAGGCAGGTCAAAACGACGGTTGCCGCCAGCGCACTCCCATACACCTCTCTGGAAGCAAAATACAGGCAGCACCCCGCGAGAACAAAGCATGCCGCTACGGGAATGCTCCCGGCCAGCCCCGTAGACCACATCCAGTCGTTCCCCACGAAAGGAAGGCACAGCAGATGCAGCAGGGGCAGCCAGACATTCCCGATCTGGTTGTAGCCGGGGGTTCGTGAATCGAGGATTCCTCGGGCGATATTCAGATGCGATTGCGCATCGCCATAGTAAAGCAGGTATCCGTGGCGGTAGAACCAGTACACCGCTCCCGCCGCAAGAAGCCCGAGGAGGGCGACCACAAGACCGGCCTCGGACACTGCCTGCCTAGAACGCGGTGAACTGACGGAACTCTTCAAACCGCTGGTCAACGTCCTTCCGGGTAAGCGTT
>JAOAPP010000088.1 GCA_025462985.1 Bryobacterales bacterium
CATCATCGCGCGATGCATCAGGTTCTCGGCTGAGTCGATCAGAAGCTTCACTTCTTCCGGGCTGAGCACAAGCGGTAGGCGACGCGACCGTTTTGGGAATGGAATATCTTCCTGTAGGTAGGGCCGCCGAAGAGTCTTGACGTAGAGAAACCGCAAAGCCGCTCCACGTCCTTCCACTGTTCCGGGCGATAACTTGCGATCTCGGAACAAATGAACCTGATAATCGCGAATCTGCTCGGGGCCTAGCTGATCGGGCGACTTGCCAAAATAGCGCGCAAAATCCTCGATTGAATGGATGTAACTTCTTACGGTAGTCTGGGCATAATTACGACGCTGTCCTGGTGGGCCTCGCGGCCCGCGAAACCTCATGAAAATCGGAGGTAATATTGCAGCGGTCTGGAGTGGCGAGGTCGAGAACTCACTGGAGAAGTCGAAGCCGCGACGCTGTCTGATCCGGAGCGTGCGTGTTTGAGCGGATAATTGGGCGTCGCTGTTCTCTTCTGACAGAGTGGCGACAGCCCGCGACCCTGGTTAAGCAACCGCAGCACGCTCTCCGCTCCCGGCCAGGAGGAACTATGTCCTACAGGATAGCTGCAATCGATGTTCACAAAAAGATGCTGGCGGTAGTGGTGTCTGATGTCGATGTCGAAAGTGAATATACGTTTGAGCGCAGGAAATTTAGCAGCAACCCCGAGCAACTGCGACTCATGGCCGTATGGTTGCTTGAACAAAAGGCTGAAGAAGTAGTCATGGAGTCGACGGCGCAATACTGGAAACCAGTGTGGGAATCGTTGGAACGGTATTGGAAACCGGAGTGCGAGAAGCGAGAAGATGCGAGGCGGAAGTCTGGAACATTGCATTTAGCACAGGCGTTATCCAATCGGGGACGACAGGGACGCAAGAGGGATTTCCCTGATGCTGAACGCTTGGTGAAGAGACTGGTAGCCCAGGAACTTACTTTGAGCTTTGTGCCCGATCCAGAGCAGCGTCTGTGGCGAACAGTAACACGCAAGAAGCACCAGTTGCGGCGCGATCGGATACGACTGCAAAACCAACTCGAGGCTCTTCTGGAAGAGGCCCATATCAAGTTATCGAGTCTGGTCTCCGATCTGCTGGGGCATAGTGCGCAGCGGATGCTGAAAGCAATCGCCGAAGGTGAAACCAACCCAGCCACACTGGCCGCTTTGGCGGATGAGCGCTTACGGGCCACAACAGTACAGTTGTGCGATGCGCTTGGTGCATGCACCGAGTTGAACCCTGTTTATCGCCGGCTCGTGGGCATGGCACTGGAGGAATTGCGACTGATTAACGAACAGATTGGCCGATTAGACCAAGAGATGGCCGGTCTTCTTAAGTCCCATCAGGACGCTGTAGAACGGCTGGCGGAGGTGCCGGGTCTTGGCGTGGACTCAGCACAACAGATCATCGCCGAAGTCGGCCCTACCGCTGCCGCTTTTCCCTCTGGGAAATGCCTCGCCTCATGGGTCGGTGTCTGCCCGGGCACGGACGAGACCGCAGGAGTAAACTACAGTCCTCGCTCTCCCAAGGGGAATCGTCAAATGCGACGCTTACTCAATCAGGCAGCGAATGCCGGAGCCAGGACTAAAGGAAGTATCTTCGAAATCGTTTATCGCCGGATGGTTCCGCGCCTCGGGCATAATCAGGCAATCGGTGCCATTGCCCATCGACAATGCCGCTTGATCTGGCTGATCCTTCATGAGGGAGTGCGATACGAAGAGCGCGGCTCAGGGCTCAGCAAACGATCAAAGCAACTGCGCACCTGGAAGATGATTCGCGAACTCCGAAACCTCGGGTACCAAATCGAACCACCCGCTTCCGAACCGGCCAAAGCCTCAGTGCAGTGATTTTCGACGCTGAGATATCCGGGCTAGGGTTTACCCGTAAGCTCTCCCGCGCCCATGTCTCATCGGAATGGGAAGGTTCGTCGTACTTGCGTAGGGGGGCAACTCTGGCCATAAACACGCAAGCCGAGAGGACCACAATTAAAGAATGGCGAAAGCGTTGTAAGCTGGAGTCTCTGGACGCGTTTGTGAGCACTGACCTCCTTGACAGAACTGAACGACAGAAAATAAGCTGGACCAACAGCATTGCTTTTGGGCTTCTCCACGGCGGAGCTCTAGCTGCGTTATTCATGTTCAGCTGGCGCGCTTGTGTGCTCGCCGTTTTTCTCCACTGGATGACTGCCGGTCTTGGTATCAGCATGGGCTACCATCGGTTGCACACTCACAGGTCATATCAAGTGCCTTTGGCCCTCGAGTATTTCTTTGCTGTTTGTGGCACGCTGACGCTCCAAGGTGGACCGATCTTCTGGGTTGCGACACATCGAATTCACCACCAGAAATCCGATCAGCCCGGCGATCCGCACTCACCACGTGACGGCGGCTGGTGGGCTCACATCGGCTGGCTTCTTGTTGGAGACTGCAATCCCAGCGATACCCGATGGATCTCCAAATACGCGCCAGATCTGGCGAAAGACCGCTTCTACCTGTGGCTGAACAACTATCCTTGGGTTCCCCTGGTCATGCTTGCACTGCTCCTTCTCGTCATGGGCGGTGTGCCATTCCTGCTGTGGGGCATCTGCCTCCGGGTAGTCGTCGGCCTCCACTCTACTTGGCTGGTCAATTCGGCTACGCACATGTGGGGTAGCCGCCGATTCGCTACCCGAGATGATTCCCGGAATAACTGGTGGGTTGCGCTCATGACTTCCGGCGAGGGCTGGCACAACAACCATCACGCGCATCCTACGTCGGCACGGCATGGACTAGTGTGGTACGAGTTCGATATGTCCTGGATTCAAATCTTAATCCTGAAGTTCTTCGGCCTAGCGAAAGCAGTTCAGGTGGCGAGGGTCACCAGCGCGCGAGCCGAGCGGGACGCGGCCTAGTGAATCGCAGTGCGCGGTCATTAATGTGCAGTTATTCTTCGGTATGTGTCAGCGGCTGGAAGTAGTAGGCTCGCTTTCGCCGATCACCCGTGAGTAACGCCGAAGCATAGACTGACAGAAATCCAATTGTCCGGAGATGCCGGCGACTCGGAGTGCGCCGGGATAAAACTTCGATGATCGCGATTCGCTCACCCCTGGTCACTAAACAAATAGTTCTTAAGCCGGTCCAAGCCGGCTGCAGTTGTTTTATTTTGGCAAAGCTCCGATCCTGAGAGCTGTCATCGGAGAAGAGGATGTTGCCGGAATGGCGGGAAAACCCCGCGGATAAAACTGTTCGTAGCTGGCGCTGGTGTATCCCCTGATTGGTGCAGTAAAGCTCGTGGAACAACTTATTGTGACGCGCTGGCTCTTCGGTGACCGAAGGAGTGAAAGGTGAGCAAAATCGTTGAACGCTGTGCCGGCATCGATATCGGCAAGCGCTTCCTTCTATGCAGCGTTTTGACGGGTGCCGCTAATGCAGAGCCAGCAAGTCAAACACGGCGCTTTGACACCAACGTGCGCGATTTAGAAGAAATGAGTGAATGGCTCAAGCAGGAGAACGTCACGCATGTCGTAATGGAGAGTACCGGATCTTATTGGATTCCAGTTTTCAACATCCTGGAGAGTCATTTTGTCATTGTGCTGGCCAATCCAGAGGAGGTGAAGAACCGTAAAGGGCACAAAACGGATCGGAAAGACGCAGAACATCTGGCGGATTTATTACGTCACAACCACGTCCGGGCCAGCTATATCCCGCTGAACCGGTTCGTCAGCTGCGTGATCTGACGCGCCGCCGAATCCAGCTCACGCAAGATGCGTCGCGGGAACGGAACCGAGTGCAGAAACTGCTGGAACAAGCTAACGTCAAAATCTCCAGCGTGCTCACCGACGTCTTCGGAGTTTCTGGACAGCATATGTTACTGGCGCTCCTCGACGGGGCGGCCACACCCGCAGAGGTCGCGCAGGCTAGCGCGTGGGACGGCTCAACGCAAGATACCTCAAATTATCGACGCACTGGAGGGGAATCGGATGAGCGACCATCTCCGGTTTCTGATTCGTAGTTGTTTGCGCCACTTGGCCTGTCTGGAAGAGGAAGTGGAGGAGCTAGACGCCGAAATCATTCGACGCAGGCAACTACCTCCATTTCAGGCTGCGTTTGCCCTTTTGCAAACAGTACCTGGCATAGGCCAACTCTCGGCGGCTACCATCTTGGCCGAAACAGGAACAGATCTGGCCGCATTTCCGACGGCTGAACAGATGGCAAGTTGGGCAGGCTTGTGCCCCGGAAATCGGGAAAGCGCGGGCATTCAGAAAGGAAGACAAACGACTCATGGTAATCCATACTTGCGTTGGTGCAGTGCGCATGGGCAGCGGCTCGTAAGCAGGATTCTCTCTTCCGGGCCCGCTTCCAGCAGCTATCGCCACGCCGAGGTCAAAAGCGGGCCATCATGGCGGTGGTGCATTCCATGCTGATCGTCCTTTACTGTATGCTGACTCGAAATGTTCCCTACTAGGGAGCACAAGACGCGCCCAAACAGCGACGACGGCAATATCGCGCACACCATCACCTTCGCTCTCTTCGCAGGCTCGGCCTTACCGTCCAGATCACGCCAGCCCTCGACATAGATTGTGCCTTCAGCGGATAGGTGTTTTCGGAACAACCGGCATGTTGTGGGGGATGAAAGAGCCCTACAGGAAAAGAGAGTAGCGAATCCATCCTGGCCTTGAGTCTTGCAGGCGGCATCGCGAGGTGTCGGTTGAAGCGTAGACAGAGGCATTGGTGGGCCGGGCTATTGAGCTTCGAAAAGCCGAAGGAACAGGATGCCGACTCCATTCCGAGAGGAGGAAGGCAACACGGCAACCCGTCAGTGATACGAATCTGCCACGGGGCGCCAGCAGTGGCTTGCTCGCCGGCGATGAAACCATCTGCCAGCCAGCGGTGAATGGTGGAAGTATTCATGTTTAAAATCTGAGCCGCCTTGCGGATCGAAACGAGTTCCCCGGTGGGCGGCACAGCCGGCCGTTGGAAGCGAGGAATATTGCGATAGCGGCGCAGGCTGCCAACCTGGTTGGCGGTGAAGCGTTCTTCAGTCGCCGTCTTGCGTCCTTGGCGATTCAAGATCCCGGCGATGACTTCATCCGGATAAAGAGCGGCCAAGCGGCGAAGCAGCGAGATGGTATCTTCATCGGTGCGTGGACCCATGGGCCGGAAGCGCGGAACCGGGACGTCCAGCAGCGTGATGGCAGCACCGCGCCAGCGCAGGGTCAGATGCGCCATGCCTTCGGCTCGCTTCAGATCGAAGATCACTTCTTCCAGCAGCGTGCGTAAGAGTTCTTTGCGATCGCGATCCGTGGTGGTCGGCGCAGTCCAGACTTGACGAATATCGGAGCCGAGCATCTGGATACGTTTGAGTTGCTCGGGACCAATCGGGTTGGGCCGCTGTTGTTCGCGGCGCCGCAGTTCGGCTTCGGCCGCGGCCAGATCGCGGAGGCGACTCTCCCAGTCGGTTTCCAATCCGTGAGCAACCAGCCGGTTCTCCGGCTCGACGTTTCGGTAGCGGCGTTCGGCCCGCGCTGCCTCATAGCGTGCACGCTCGACTTCCAAGTGCCATTGAGACAGCGCCGCGTCATGATTAGTTTGGAGTTGCTGGACTGTAAGCAGTGTGGCTTCCAGCGCGGCCGGTGTAACAGCTTCCAGAAAGGCATTAGCCACGGCTTGCTCGATCACTAAGCCGCCGATGGTGAGACAGTACTGTCCGCGTCCATCCACGATATCTTTGCCGGCGCAGTGGTAACCCGGCGTCGAGTTCCGACCACGATAATGCGTCAGTAAACGGCGGCCACAATGGCCACAGGTGGCAATGCCCTGCAACAACGCCGAGCCCTCTCTCACCGCGCCTCCTGACTGATGTGGTTGCGGCCTCGTGTTGGAATCGAGCCGTGCTTGATTGGCCTGATAGGTGGCCCAATCAATGAAGCCCGGATGGTGTTCCGGGATGAGAACGGCCCACTGCGCCATAGGAAGATGCCGCATCCGTTTCCTGACCGTGCCGTGTTCATCGACATAGCGTTCGCACTTGGTCTTGCCGTAGGTGTAAGCGCCAGCATACACCGGATTCGTAAGAATATGGTGGATTGCTGTGTAGGTGGCAGTGACCCAGCGGATCGGGCCAGGCGGCCAGAGGGAGCAAATTGCAGCGGGAGAGAAAGGCCTTCCGAGCGGAACCAGAGCCAGACGCGGCGAGCGGAGCCGACTCGGTGAAGCGCTCGAAAACCGTGCGAATCGCGCCGGTGACTGCTTCGTCCGGATGAAACAGTACTTCCCCATCCTGTTCTCCCCAAACGAAGCCCACCGGCAAACCGCGGCGCAGTTGCCCGCGCGCGGCCTTGTTGCGAATGCCGCCATCCAGTCGGGCGCGAATGATGTGCAATTCGGCTTCACTCATTGTGCCCTTTAAACCAAGCAACAGGCGATCGTTGAACAGCGCCGGATGATAGATGCCGTCATTGTCGCCGATGAGCGTGTCAGTGATGCCGCACAATTCGAGCAGGCGATACCAGTCGGCATTGTTTCGTGCCAGACGAGAGACTTCGAGACCAAGGATGATTCCCACATGAGTGAGCGCCACCTCGCTAGTGAGGCGGGCGAACCCGGAGCGCTTGTCGGTGCTGGAGCCGGATAGCCCGAGGTCTTCATCGATGATGACCACCTGCTCCTTGGACCAACCCAGTTGACCGGCTCTATCAGCCAAGGCGTACTGGCGGGCGGTCGATTCGCGATTATGCTCGACCTGGCCTGGCGTGGACTGCCGAATATAAACGCAGGCGGCGCGCTGGATATGTGTAGGTTTGATTTTGGAGAGATCAGTCATTGGTCTGCTCCTGTTGCCTGTCTCGGGTCGCTTGGACAAGAAGGCGCGCCAGAGTCTGGATGACGATCCGTTTTTGCTCGTCGTCGAGCTGCTCCCACAGGCACGTCTCCGGGACGGGGATGTCGGTGAAGTTCAGATTCAGTTGCGGCATGGCTCTCCTGGTCTGCCCGAGATGTTACCGGCAAAGCGGCAGCACGGTGCAGGAGCGCATCGACAAGCCCGCGAAGACGCAGCAAGGTCATCCAGCGAGCCGACGAGCTGAGAATCCTGTGGCTCGCAGGAGGCAGCCTCGAAGTCCGTCCAATCGGTGGGAATCAGCGATTTACTTCCGTCCGGCAGAATGAGAACGAACTGCGAGCCGCCGGACATGCGCGCGTGCCGTAGGACTTCCAGAGACTGTCCTTGAAAAGGGTGATGCGGACGGGTAATCGTGACTCGTGCTGGAAAGTCCCGACGGTGGGTAGTGTGTGGCGGTTTCCTTCGACAATATGAATCACGAGTGGACCATGAAGTTCATCGAGCATCGCGTGGCCGATCGCCGTATGCTTCGCCTGATCCAGAAATGGCTCAAGGCCGGGGTGTCGGAGGATGCCAGTGGTCGGAGACGAAGGTGGGTACGCCTCAGGGAGCAGTGGCCTCTCCTCCCACAATCTGGCAAAACTCGGGTTTGAGCTCGCGGTAGCGATTCCGCGGACCTCGTTGCGAGCCGCTTATGGTGCCGGTTTCGGCGGCGCTCCCCTGTCGCCGCGGTTTGCCCTGCGTGGCGTA
>JAOAPP010000329.1 GCA_025462985.1 Bryobacterales bacterium
TTTTTCGTGGCCGAACAGCTCGCTCTCAAACAGCGACTCGCTCAATGCGGCGCAATTTACGGCGACGAACGGACGCTCCCGTCGCGTACTCTTGTCGTGCAGTGCGCGCGCAACCAGTTCCTTGCCAGTTCCGCTCTCTCCCGTAATCAGCACCGTCGTATCGCGAGGCGCAACGCGCTCGATGAGTGCGTGCAATCTCCGAATCGTCGGACTCTTGCCTACGATCCCCGAATTGGATGCGATCTCCTGCTGCAGCAGAGCCTTCTCGGCCTTCAGCGTCTCCACTTCATGGTTTGCTTCGAATCCCACCGAAGCGAGCGATGCGACCGCCGTCAGCGTCTCCAGGTGTGTGGCCAGCTTTTCGGCTTCGCTTTGCCGTACCTGCACCATCAGCGCTCCGCCGAGCACGCCCTCCATGTACAGCGGAACCCCAATCATCCGTGCAGCGTCGAGCGTCGTTGCTCCCTCTTCGCAAACCCGCTTCATCAGGGCGGAGAATTGAGTTTGCGAAGCAGTATCGAATTCCGCGAGCCGATCCTGCAGATCCTTTGCGCTCGTGCCTAAAAGCAGAAAGCCTTCCTCACTCGGAACAAAATCGGATACCAGCCGAAGAATCAGATTACGTAGCACTTGATTTTGCCCCGGATCTCCACTGGCCGCCGCCAGCGCCCGAAACAGAAAGACCAGCGAGCAAGCCGCCAGCAGCACTGGCTTGGTCTCGTGCGGCTCCAAAGCCGTCGCGGGGGCGCCCACCTCCTGCTCCCCGGACCGGAACATCAGCACTGTCTTGCCCACGCCAATCTGGTCGCGATCTTCCAGCCATCGCTCCGCGGATCGCATCCCATTTATATAAGTACCAGTCGAGCTCTTCAGATCTGAAATGGTGAATCGTTCGCCGCGACTGTGAATCTGGCAGTGTCGCCACCCCACTTCTGGTTCGCTCAGGACGACGTCCGCGTCCGGAGCCCGGCCGACCAGTATCTTTCCGTTCAACAGCGGGTATCGCCTGCCGGTGAGCGGACCATTCACGACAATCAGCTCGGCATTCATGTTTACTGTAGAGTTATTAGCTTATATCAGCGCAGCCGTTGTGTCACCCAGACTGCAGTGTCACGAGTTGCTGCTCGTCGTCGAAGAATCCGGACTCTTCGCTCACCTCGTCCAGTTCCAGGAAGCGAGTATCCAGCAAGCGTGACGTCTCCACCTTGCCCATGGCCGAGAGCAGATTCTCCTTGAGGAACGGGTAATCCGTTTCGAGTTCCGCAAATAGATCGCGGATACTTCTTCTCACAGTCCCGGTTTTCTGTGAGCATCCGCACGGAATAACTGGAGCCCCCAAGTTTGCCGCATAAGCGCGCGTGAGATCTTCGGTCACATAGACCAGCGGACGAATCAAGCGAAACTCCCGCTTACTCGACCAGGTGATCGCAGGAAGCGCGCTCGTCCGCCCTGTAAACATTGCATTCCGTAAAAACGATTCGCAGAAGTCGTCCGCAGTATGCCCGAACGCGATAACGTTGGCGTCCAAGTCCCGCGCGACTTGGTATACAGCCCGCCGCCGGAACCTGCTGCACACATCGCATCCATGGTCCGGCTGCTCTGTCAGCAGATGGAGAGAAGGAGCATCCTCCACATACGTCCAATCCACACCCCGACCCCGCAAATACTCACCGACAGGTTGAATCGGAGCGAGAAATTTTCCCTGTTCAATCGTGAACGCGCAGACGGAGAAGTTGATGGGCGCTCGCTTTTGTAACAACAACAGCGATTCCAAAAGCGTCAGTGAATCCTTGCCGCCCGAAACTCCCACAGCTACGCGATCGCCCTCCCGGATCATTCGAAAACGCCCTATCGCCTCGCCCACTTTGCGGAGGATCGCCTTCTCCAGTTCCGCTCTGTTCTTTTCGCTTGCCACTCTTACTTACGATAACTTGGCGAGGCGCTCCCTTGAGATTCCTCTTGACGCCTCACACATCGGGGTGTTATTTTTCCAGCAGGATGCTATTTCCGCAGCACAAGCTCAGTCGTCGCGAGCGGCAAATTATGGACATTCTTTACCGCCGGGGGCGGGCCACCGCCGCCGACATCCTGGAAGAAATCCCGGACCCGCCCGGCTACTCTGCGGTCCGCGCCATGCTGCGCGTGCTTGAAGAGAAGAAGCACATCCGCCACGAAGAAAAGGATCTCCGTTACGTTTATCTGCCCGTGGTTCCACGCGAGAAAGCTCGGCGTTCAGCCGTAGCGCATCTTCTCGACACATTTTTCGACGGCTCCACTGAGCAGGCCGTCGCGACCCTGTTAACTGTCTCCGCGAGCGACCTCAAACCTGAAGATTTTGACCGCCTCGCCGCCTTGATTGAACAAGCTCGTAAGGAGGGGCGGTGATGAACTGGCCGTTCTGGTCGGAACTCTTCCTCCGTTCAGCTGTGCTGCTGGCGGCTGCGGAAACGCTTCGAAGACTCAGCAGATTGCCAGCTGCTCTTCGGCATACGCTACTGCTCTGGTCATTGATCCTGCTCGCACTGCTCCCTGTTCTATCGGTTCTCTTTCCTGAGGTCCATATTCCGCTGTGGACGGTCCAAACTCGAAGGGAGCAGGTCACGTTGCGTGAGGTCTCGTCCACTGTTATCCCAACGTCACACGGGCACGCCACCAGTTGGCCGCTTGTGATTTGGCTGACCGGTGTACTGCTCGGGTTCGCGCCGGTACTTGTGGGAGCTACTTCAGCGTGGAAGGTGGCACGCCGCGCCCTACCCCTGGCCGGGTCAGCGATCCAGAATGCGCTCGAGGGCATCCCGCTATCTCTTTCGCCCGACGTTGAAGTTCTCGTCTCGGACGAGCTTTCATTGCCGCTGACCTGCGGGCTTTGGCGTCGACGAATCCTGCTTCCCGCTACAGCGAAGGATTGGACTCCTTCGCGACTCTATGCAGTCCTCCTCCATGAGATAGCCCATGTTCGACGTCGCGATGTCGCGGCTCAAGTCGCCGCACACCTGGTCGCGGCCATGTGGTGGTTTCAGCCGCTTGTCTGGATGGTTCGCCGCAGCCTCCGCGCCGAAAGTGAATTGGCCTGCGATGCAGAGGCGCTTCGATCCGGATTTCGTCCTTCTCACTACGCAGCGGAACTTCTTGGGGTAGCAAAAGGCATCGGCAGCAATCACATGCTATCGAGCTCCGCGATCAGTATGGCCCGCCCTTCCGATCTCGAACACCGGCTCCGGGCCATCCTCAAGCCCGCGGTCGGATCGCTGTCACGATCGAAAACCTATGCGCTGGCGCTAACTCTGGGGACCGTCGCCATTGCTGCATCGGCGATCACCCTGGGACCAAAAGAAACTTCAGGTGAACTAGGAGGTTCAACTATGAAACGCACGATCATGTCCGGCCTGCTGACCTCGGTAGGCCTTTCCGCCGCAACCCTCACCGGCATCATCCACGACCCAAGCGGCGTTCCCATCGCCGACGCCAAGGTGCTCGTCTACAATCCCGATTCGCACGCAAAGCAGGAGACGGTCACTGGCTCAGATGGCAAGTTCAGCTTTGACGGCACTGGGGCAGGCCAGTACATCCTGCGAGTGGAAAAGCCAGGCTTCACCTCCATCCTCCGCGGGTTCGACCTTAAGGCGGAGTCGAAAATGGACCGGAATCTCACGATGACGACCGATGGCGGCCAGTCCGTTGCCGATGAAGTGAAGAGCACTGACGATAGCTCGCAGAGGTCCATCCGTATTGGTGGGCAGGTGGCACAGGCCAACTTGTCGAAGAAGGTGCAGCCCGTCTATCCGGCCGCGGCCAAAGCGGCAGGCACTCAGGGCGTTGTAGAAATCGAAACGACGATTTCCAAGGACGGTGTTCCAGTCGAGCTTCGTGTCGTCTCCTCTCCTAACCGCGACCTTTCTGAAGCGTCGCTAGAGGCCGTCCGTCAATGGCGTTACCGTCCAACGCTTCTGAACGGTGAGCCGGTTGAAGTCGTCACCGACGTGATCGTCAACTACACACTCGCGCCATAGCCACCCATTGATCGCCGTCCGGTACACTGCGGTCCGATGTTCGTCTTCAGATCTTTAATAGGGCTCGTCGTCGCGTGTGGTGCTCCTACTGGTGCCACTGCTTTCGCGCCGAATGCTTCACCCGGGTACAAGTATCCGTTTCAGAACCCCACATTACGAATTGAAGAGCGCGTTACCAACATTCTCAGCCTGATGACGCTTGAAGAAAAGATCAACTGTCTCGGCACCGATCCAGACGTGCCGCGTTTAGGAACCAAAGGTAGCGGACACATCGAAGGACTGCACGGCGTGGCCCTCGGCGGCCCAGGGCACTTGGGGGGCAAATCGGCTTACATCACCACCACCCAGTTCCCGCAGGCCGTCGGACTGGGTGAGACGTGGGATCCGGATGTCCTTCAAGGGGCCGCCCATGTCGAAGCCGAAGAAGCAAGTATGATGCCGATCCGATAGATGCCGCGAATGCGGCAAAGAAGGCAGACGTGACCGTCGTGTTCGTGGGCAACCATCCTACCTGCAACACCGGCTGGAGCCGGTGTTTCCATCCGAGCGAAGGCAAAGAAAGCATTGACCGGAAATCACTCGGGCTCAATGCAGATC
>JAOAPP010000125.1 GCA_025462985.1 Bryobacterales bacterium
GGCTCGCGATCGAACTGAATTTTGCGACCGGTGAATTGCAATCGGCCCAGACCGCGATCGCCGAGCATGAACGAAACCAAAGCCAGGTAATGGAACAGTCGCTCGCGACTGAGCAGGCTTCGATTGAAGCCCGAAAAATTCTTGGCGAGCTGAACCTAGAGGGGGAACGAGCGCGGGGCAAGCTGGAGTACCAGGTTCGCCAGATCCAGCAGATGGAGCAGCGACTTGCGGCAAACCAGCAGGAAAATGCCGCACTCGCGGGTCAGCGAGGAGACCGGACCCGAGAGGTCGAAGCTCAGATGGCCGCGGTGGAGGCAATCGACAAAGAGCTGCGGAGCGCCCGGGAAGATCTCGCGGTAAGAGCGGATGAGCGGCAGCGCGCACAGGGCCACCTCGCGGAGCAGGAACGGGGGCTTGAAGCATCGCGGCAGATGGTACTGCGACAACTCGGCGAATCGTCCAGCCTGAGGAACCGGATTACACATCTGGAAGCGCAGTTAGCGTCTTCCGATCGGGATACGGCGCGAGCGCGGACGGACGAACAGCAATCCGAAGGCGACCTAGCCCGTATACAGAAGCAGAAAACGTCGATCTCGGAGCAGCTCGCAGCCCGACAGACGGAGCTAGTATCGGTCGCGGATCATCGCAAGGAAGTTGAAGAGCAACTGCGAGATAGCCGCTCCCGTGTGGGCGAGGCCCGGCCTTTGGTAGAGAAGGTGCGGGGCGAGTTTTCGAGAGTAAAAGCCCGACGCGATTCACTGGACGAGATCATTCAGCATCGCAGTTACACGACTGAAACCGTCAAGCGCTTGTTTACAGCGGTTGAACGCGGAAAAGCGCCCGACTTTAAGCCGGTAGGCGTGCTGGCGGATTTCCTGGAAGTGGATCCGAAAGTGGAGCGTGCCGTTGAAGAGTTTCTGCATGACGAGTTGGAGTACGTGGTGGTTCGGGAGTGGGCGGAGGCCGAGCGCGGGATTGAGCTGATGCGCGGCGAGTTGAATGGGCGCGCCACGTTTCTGGTAGAGGTAGCTGGGGAGATCGCTGCCGATCGCACGGAGCTTCCTCGCTCTCCGGAGACGCGAGAGGATCTCAGCAGGCTGACCGACTCTTTGCGGCTGACGAATGGCCTGACGAAGCTTCCCTTGCAGTTCTTGCCACGCATTGAGCACTGTTTCGTCGCGGCGGACCGGGAGCTTGCACAAAAGATGGCTGCGGAGTATCCGCATTGCTGGTTTCTGGCAGCGGACGGCGTCAGCTATCACGGACAGTCGGTCAGCGGAGGCAAGAAGACCGGCGCCGGTCCCCTGGCTCTAAAACGAGAACTCCGGGAAGTGACTCTGCTGGAGAGTGCAAAAGAGAAGGAACTCGCCGCGGCTCAAGGGGCCCTGAAGGATCTGGAGCAGAACATCACCAGTCTCAACGAGCGCCTGGAGACTCTGCGCGGCCGGCAGCAGGCTCAGGAAAAGACTGTACTGGCCCTCGACCACGAAAGCCGCAAGCTGGGCGAGGAGTTCCAACGCGTCCAGAATCGCCTCTCCCATGCGCGGCTGGAGCTGGACCGCGTTTCTCGGGACCGCGTAAAGCTGACCGAACAGTTGGAGCGGGACCGTCTTGCGCTGGGGAAAGCCGAGCTTGCGCGCGGCGAGCAGGAAGCGGCTCTCGAAGGAGCGCGCGAGGAACTAAAAGATCTGCAGGCGCAGCTTTCGCGCGCCAACGAAGAGCATGCCAGCATGCGGGCGAACTTGGCCAGTCTCGAAGAGCGGCAGCGGTCGACCGCCGGAGACCGGGCTAGGCTGGAGAATCAGCTTCGTGACCTGGTGAACCGGCAGGCTCATCTGGAAGAGGAAAGAAAGCGAATCACCGCTGAACGGGAGCACCTCGTCAGCAGCAACGCTGATCTGGAAAGGAAGCAGGCACAACTGACGGGCGACATCGCCACGCTCCAGATGCGAAGCAGCGAGTTGGGGGCCCAGGAAGCGGCGCTGCGAAGCCGCCTAGTCGAGATCGACGAGCAACTGAAGCAGCTCCGGCAAAACGGTCAGACGGCGCTGGAGCGGCGGTCCGAACTGCAGGTCGCCATGGCTCGGGCAGACTCGGATTTGCGGCATCTTCAGGAGACCTGCCAGAAGGAACTGGAGACTGCCCTGCCCCAGCTTGCCGAGGGTCTCGAGACTATTCCGGATGAAGCGCAAATTGCCAGCCTGGATGAGAAGTATGTCGAGGTCCGGCGCAAAATCGAGGCTTTGGGCCCGGTCAATCCGCAGGCCGTTGAAGAGTTGGAAGAGGCGGAGGGGCGACAGGAGTTTCTGAACGCGCAGCGGCAAGATCTCCTCGATTCGATTCGGGATACAGAGAAGGCCATCCACGAGATCAATGGGGAGTCCAGAAAGCGCTTCGGGGAAGCTTTTCGCGCCATCAACGCAAATTTCAAGTCGATGTTCACCACTCTGTTCGGCGGCGGTACCGGGGAAATGCGGCTGACCGACGAGGAAAACATTGGGGAATCGGGTATCGACATCGTGGCTTCTCCGCCGGGCAAACGACTGCAGAGTGTTCTGTTGCTTTCCGGCGGGGAAAAGTCGCTTACCGCAATGGCCTTACTAATGGCGATCTTCCAGTACACGCCGAGCCCGTTCTGCGTGCTCGATGAGGTCGATGCGCCACTCGACGAGCCAAATACCGAACGGTTGAACCGGCTCATTCGAGAGATGGCCGAGGAGACGCAATTCATCATCATCACGCACTCCAAGCGAACCATGGAGGCGGCACAGTCGCTCTATGGGGTCACTATGCAGGAGCCGGGAGTTTCCAAGCTCGTCTCGGTGAAGTTTCGGAACGGCGAAGACGACGTCCGGCGCGAGCGAGGGAAGGCCGCGGAAGAGCAGCTACAGCCGGCACTGACTTCGTAAGGAGAAAAAAGGGGCCGGAGGAGAGGGCCCCTTTCCCAAAAGCGAGCGGACTTTATAAGCTCATCGCCCGCCCTGGTGCTCGCATGAAACTGGTGAATTCTTGTCCATCAATCCTACTCGGATCGTCTCGGTAACAACGCTTACGCTGATGGGATGCCGAATTATCGCGCTGGGTTCCCGAATGTTTTTAACGAAAGTTTAGGAAGAAGAGGGAGCCCGCTGAGAACATCTAGTCCAAAAAAAATACAGCGCGCCCGAAAATGGAACGCGCTGTTCGATTTTGACCTTATGAGCGGTTAAGCTCCTTCAGGTGGCGATAGCGAGCCTCCGAACTCTCGCCACCGCACCCGAAGTGGAGATATACCAACTCCTAGCACGTGGAGTACCACACGCGGGGCCGAAAATTTCAACTGAGAAATAGAAGCGGCTCCGCCGCTGACCGCTGCTTTGTTGAACATTTCGGATAATTCTGACAACCGGACAGGATAATGGGGAACGACGGCTGAGAGCACAGGGGGGTTGGATGGCTTTGAGGGTCGAGTCGAGAGTGGAAAACGAGATTGGAATATTGGATTTGGAAGGCGCGCTTACATTGGGGCCCACCTTGCGAAATGTACGGGAGACAGCCCGCCAGATCTTAGCCGGCGGGGGACTGGCCGGCCTGGTGGTAACAGTAGACCAGGTTAGCGCCACGGACAGCGCGGGCCTGGGCGAATTGACGGTGGTCTACACCCTCGCGACCAAGGCAAATTGCCGGGTGGCCCTGGCAGGAGAGAATTCCAAACTCGGCACCATGCTGGAGGTCACACGCCTGGACGGATTGCTGCCGATGGCCAGAGATATCACCGCGGCGAAGAAGTTGGTCGGCCGGTAGACTGAGGACACAAGTGCTCCTACCTCTGCCAATTGAATACGAGCCGATGGAGGCGGACACAGCGAAAGAAATCCCGCGCGGTGAGGAGTGGGCCTATGAGCCGAAGTGGGATGGCTTCCGCTGCCTAGCCTTCCGTGATGGCAAAGAGATTCACCTTGAATCCAAGTCGGGGCAGGCTCTTCAGCGGTATTTTCCTGAGATTGCAACGGCGCTACTTGCGGTGAGAGCGCCGAAATTTGTCTTAGATGGCGAATTGATCGTTTCTTTGGACCGAAAACTGGATTTCGACGCACTCTTACAGAGAATCCATCCGGCAGAGAGCCGAATCCGGAAGTTATCGGCGGAAACTCCGGCAAC
>JAOAPP010000335.1 GCA_025462985.1 Bryobacterales bacterium
GGAGAGGCATTAAGCATTGCGCTGATCGGGGGCGCGATCGGTCTCGTCCTCGCTGCGATTCTGGCGGCTGGAATTGGCAGTATTCGTCAGGCTATGGTTGCGCAACTGCATGGCTTGACACTCACGCCCGCCACTGCGCTCATATGTCTAGGAGTCGCGGCACTGATAGGGGCCGTGAGCTCATTCCTTCCCGCTTGGAATGCGGCACGGACCAACATTCTCGACTCGCTGCGCTACTCAGGATAAGAACATGGCGATTCCACTCAGTTACAACATTCGCAACCTGGTTGTCAGGAAAACGACAACTTTGATGACGGCGGCGGGCATCGCGATGACTGTGGCGGTGTTGCTGGCCGTGCTCGGATTGGGTGCAGGTTTGCGCGCCGCGTTTGCTGCACAGGGCGATCCGTTGCATGTTCTGGTCCTGCGGAAGGGTGGCAATTCGGAGCTGACCAGTGTTTTCAGTCCCCAGCAGTTCCAAGTAGTAAAGGGCTTTCCGGGCATTGCGCAGGGAAGCGATGGCCAGCCCATGGCTTCGATGGAAATGGTAACCATCGTGTCGCTGGTGAATGCCGATAACCCAGAGGGGGCGAATATCACGGTTCGAGGGCTTTCTCCCAAAGGCATCGAAATGAGGAAGCCGAAGATCCTGCAAGGCCGATGGTTCAAGCCCGGAATGCGAGAACTGGTCGCCGGGAAGGCGCTCGCAAAGCGCTACGAACAGGCGCAGCCGGGAGGCAAATTGAAATTCGGCAAGGGGTACTGGACTGTCGTGGGCGTGATGGATGGAGGAGACAGCGCGATCAATAGCGAAATCTTCGGCGATGGATCTGAAGTGGCGGCCGATTTCAACCGGCTCAATTCCTTCAGTTCCGCACTAGTACAGGCCACTGATGAAGTTACGGCGGCGGCACTGCGAAAATCCCTCGAAGCCGACCGGCGGCTCAACATTGCGGTGATGTCGGAGAAGGAGTATTACGACGCTCAGACTATTTCGGCAGCTCCCATTCAGTTTCTGGGCGGGTTCGTCTGCATCATTATGGCGGTAGGCAGCGCGTTCGCCGCCATGAATACGATGTACGCAGCCGTGGCGCGCCGGGCAAAGGAAGTGGGCACATTGCGCGTACTCGGCTTTACGAAAGGCAGCATACTGCTGAGCTTTTTTATCGAGTCCGTGCTGCTGTCGATTATCGGGGGCGTGATTGCGTGCCTGATCGTTCTTCCGCTGAACAGTGTGACGACCGGGATTGGGAATTTCATCACGTTCAGCGAGACCAGCTTCAATTTTCGAATCACGCCGCAAAGCATGCTGTACGCCATTTTGTTTTCGGCGGTGCTGGGGGCCGTGGGCGGCTTGCTTCCGGCACGGCAGGCAGCAAACAAGGAGATTTTGACTGCCTTGCGCGAAGTGTAAGGCGAGTACGATATGCAAACTGATACGGAACTGAAGAGCTTACGAATCGACCGAACGCGGAAAGGCAGTTCAGAGCAAAGGCCGGTCGGCAAATACGTTGCTATCGGGCTAATAGCCGTGCTCGTGATCGGCGGAGGCCTGTTCGCTTACCAAAAACTTACGGCCGCTATTCCGGTGAAGACGGTGCAGGTGCAATCGCCTACCAGTGCGGCCGCCGCCACGAGTGACCAGCCTATTTTGACTGTGACCGGATATATCATCGCAGCACACAAGATTGAAGTAGCGTCCAAAGTGGTTGGTCGGGTGGCATGGATTGGTGTCGAGAAGGGCGACAAAGTTCGTGCCGGACAGACCATCGTTCGTTTGGAAGATGACGAGTATCGGGCGCAGTTGCTGACGCAGCAGGGTCAGCTAGCGAATCTGCAGGCGAAGCTACTTGAACTGAGGAATGGGTCGCGTCCCGAAGAGATTGCAAAAGCAAAGGCAGATCGCGACGAAGCGCAGGCTGACCTGGAGAACGCCAAGGTTTCTTTGAACCGGACCAAGCAACTTGCCGGCGAGGGCGTGCTCGCCAAGCAGGCTTTGGATGACGCGCAGGCGAAACACGATGGCATGGCGGCAAAGGTGACCAGCCTTCAGCGCTCGCTGGATCTTTCTGTGCTCGGACCGCGGCAAGAGCAGATCGCGCAGGTTCAAGGGCAGATCGATCAGGCGCGCGGAGGTTTGGAGTATGCGCAAACGCAGGTGGACAATACTCTGATCAAAGCGCCGGTGACTGGAACGATCCTTGACCGAAATGTCGAGAGAGGCGAGTTCGTGACCAATGGTTTTGTCGGCGATAAGGGCGCAAAAGGATATCTTGTGACGATGGCCGATCTGAATGACCTCCAGGTGGAACTCGATATCAACCAGAGCGACTTTCCTAAGCTTGGGCCGCGGCAAAAGGGCTTCGTAACGACCGACGCTTATCCGGATAAGAAGTACAACGGCTATGTGCAGCAGGTGTCCCCGGAAGCGGACCGCTCGAAGGCCACTGTTCAGGTGAAAGTCAAGGTCACGAATCCAGACGAATTCCTCAGACCGGATATGAATGCGACCGTGTCTTTCTATAATCCGGCTGGAGCAACCCCCAGAGACGATCAAAAGCAAACGGCGGTCGTGATCCCGGCGGGAGCGGTGCAGGATGGAGCGGTGTTTGTTGTGGTGAACGGACAGGCACGAAGGCGGTCCGTCAAGACGGGAGGCACATCAAACGGCGGGATTGTTGTGCAAACCGGGCTTATTGGCGGAGAGGATCTGATTCTAAATCCGCCGTCGGGGATGAAGGACGGGCAGAGAGTAACCGTCGCGCAGTAAGAGGGGAGACAGCGAATGAGTGAGACCGTAATCAGGACCAGGAACTTGAGCAAAGAGTACATCCGCGATGAGTTCCACGTGAATGCTCTGGACTCTGTGGACATCGATATCCAGAAAGGCGATTTTGTCGCGCTCATGGGTCCTTCCGGTTCCGGCAAATCTACTCTGTTGCACCTGATCGCAGCCATGGACACGGCCACTGAGGGCGAGATCGAAGTGCTGGGGTCCAATCTACGCCAGATGAGCGACAAGCAAATCGCACACTGGCGCAATGAACACATCGGGTTCATCTTTCAGGCCTTCAATCTGCTGCCGGTTCTGTCGGCGCTTGAGAATGTGGAGCTTCCCTTGAAACTGACGCGGCTCAGCAAGCGAGAACGCATCGAGCACGCCGAGACTGCGCTGAAGCTGGTGGGTCTCGGTGATCGTTTGGGCCATCTTCCGAAGCAGCTTTCGGGTGGCCAGGAGCAGCGGGTTGCGATTGCGCGAGCGATCGTCACCGATCCCGATCTGTTACTGGCGGACGAGCCGACCGGGAACCTGGATGCGGCTGCGGCGGAAGATGTGTTGACCATGCTGAGCCGCCTCAACCGGGAATTTGGAAAGACGATCGTAATGGTGACACACGATCCGCATGCAGCAAGATTCGCGAGCACCATCCGGTATCTCGAAAAAGGCCAGATGCTTCCGCTGGGAACTACACCGGGAGACTGGAGC
>JAOAPP010000212.1 GCA_025462985.1 Bryobacterales bacterium
GTCGCTAAGCGGCGCAATCGCGGTAATCAGCGGCTGAACGCGGATTTTTCCAGCGGCCATCAATTCCATTGCCTCCGGATATTCACCGCTGGAGGCACACGATCCCTGCAACCGTATCTGACGCGAAACAACTTTTTGCAACGGTAGATTTACCTGTGGAGTGATGTTGCCGATCAGCGTTACGGTGCCCCCTTTCCGCACGGAATCGATTGCTGCAGCGACCGTCTCGTTTCGTCCGACAGCCTCCAGCGCTACGTCCACGCCGCGCCCTCCCGTCAATCGGAGAATCGCCTGCGTCAGTTCTTCCCCAGAGGCAAGGATGGTCTTATCCGCGCCTAAATCCGCCGCGGACTTCAATCGTGTCGCGTCGATATCGGCGACAAACACCTGAGAGCAACCGGCAGCCCGAGCAGCCTGCAGCGTCAGCAGGCCGATCATGCCTGCACCGATCACCAGAGCCGTCTCACCGCCTTCGAGTTCTGAGACCGCCACCGCGTGAAGCGCCACCGAGACCGCTTCCAGCATTGCCGCCTCTGCGAACGCCAGATTGTCGGGCAATTTGTAGACGATGCGCGCAGGCACGGCAACATACTCCGCGAAGGCTCCAGCTCGGCTGTAATCCCCGCACGAGACCCCGACCACTTGCCGGTCATCGCAGAGATTCACCTCTCCTTTGCGACAGAAGGCGCACACGCCGCAATAAACCGTGGAATCGAACGTCACACGATCGCCCACGGCAAATCCACTCACCTCCGACCCGACGGCCGCAACAATGCCGGCAGCCTCGTGTCCCATGACAATGGGAGGAATACGCCGGCCCGAGGTGCCGTCATAACCATGAACGTCGCTGCCGCAGATGCCGCAAGCGGCCACCTCTACCAAGACGTCGAACGGTTCCGGCACTGGAACCGGCAGAGTCGCAATCTCCAGATGCTTGTATTGGGAAAGAAGAAGAGCATTCATCGTAGGCCTTCGAACCTCGCAGAATTAGGGTATACCGTTCGCAACTTTTAGGACTTCGCAGTTTGGTTGAATCCGTGCCGCCGCCACTACCTGGCGCGCGTCGGTATTCAGTGCCACGCATGGGCAGTCCGGCAGACCATCCAAAAGTCTATTGCGATTCATGTCAGAGGATCGGATCAAAATGTATTTACATCCTCATTGGCCCAGTCGATAATGGGCGGACATCCTAAATGAACACAAACCTTTCGGTGCCCCCTGCATGACGATCCACTTGTTTGAGAAATTTATCCCATCCTGGATCGTAGCGTTCGAGGGCTCACCGGGAATCACTTCCTGGATGCAGGCGTACGATCCGGCGCATCGCTGGTGGCTATCGACGCTTTGGGCCGCGCTTCCGCTGGTAGTTCTACTCGCCGCCATGATTGTTTTGCGGCTTAAAGGACATATCTCCGCGCTGGTTGCTCTGGCCGTCGCGCTGATCGTCGCCGTGGGCATCTTCCATATGCCGATGCATCTGGCGGTACTCTCGACGATTCTCGGGGCCGGGTACGGTTTGTTTCCCATCTTCTGGATCGTCTTTCCCGTCATTTTTATGTACCAACTCACAGTTCGCGCCGGCAGGTTTGGCCTATTGCAGGAATGCCTGGTCGGAGTAACGGAGGACAGCCGCCTTCAACTGCTGTTGATCGCCTTTATCTTCGGAGCTTTTTTTGAAGGCGCCGCGGGTTTTGGAACTCCCGTGGCGGTTTGCGGCACGATCCTGATCGGGCTGGGCTTTCTTCCGCTTGAGGCTGCGGGTCTGGCGCTCCTCGCGAATACGGCGCCAGTGGCCTTCGGTGCGCTGGGTACTCCAGTGATTGCGCTGCATGCCGTCACCGGGCTCGATACGCTTGTGCTTACTAGCGTCGTCGCGACATTGCTTACGCCGTTTTGCATTCTGGTGCCATTCTGGCTCATCTGGGCCTTCGCGGGCTTTAAAGCCATGTGCGAGGTCTGGCCCGCGATTCTTGTCTCAGGCGTTAGCTTCGGTTTCACACAGCTCCTGGTGGCCAGACATCACGGCCCATGGCTGGTTGATATCTCTGCCGCCGTCATCAGCCTCTGCGTCTTCGTCCTATTTCTGCGCGTGTGGAAGCCGAAGCGAATTCTCGACGCGCAGCGTAAGGACATTACCCATCTTCCACGCTCGCTCAGGAAAAACCATGCATCCGTTGTAACCCGGGCGGCTGTTCCGTGGCTCATTCTTACACTATTCGTTACTGTATGGGGTACGCCACGGTTTACCGCATGGATCGATCGCATCACCACTCTACGCCTGCCCGTCGCTGGTCTCGACCGCGTCGTCTTCCGCGTGCCCCCGGTTGTTCCTCATCCCGCGGCAGAGGCTGCTGTCTTCACATTCAACTGGCTTTCGGCCACCGGTAGCGGTATCTTCGTCGCCGCACTGATTGCCGCGCTCGTGATGGGGTTGCGCTCTCGCGCGATCCTTCAGGTTTTCTGGCATACGGTCGTCTCCACACGCTTTACGATGATCACCATCGCGGCACTGATGGGGCTTGCCTTCATTACACGCTTCTGCGGTTTAGACACCACTCTCGGTCTGGCTTTCGCGCGAACCGGAACCTTTTATCCTTTCTTCGGAACCTTGATCGGCTGGCTCGGTACTGCCTCCACGGGCTCGGATACTTCCTCGAACGTCCTATTTGGAAACCTGCAGAAGTTTACCGCCCAGCAACTCGGAATCTCGCCGTACATCATGGCTTCAGCCAACTCCGGTGGCGGAGTCATGGGCAAGATGGTCGCCCCGCAAAGCGTTGTTGTAGCCAGCACGGCTACGGGTATTTACGGCAGCGAAGGAAGCATTCTCCGCTTCGTCTTCATCCATAGCTTTATTCTCGCTTGCCTGATGGGCGTGTTGGTTTCTCTGCTGGTCTATTTCCCCTCGCTAACGAAGTTGATTCTCGGTTAGTAGCAGGGGAGGGAACTGGAGGACGCTTCCGTCCGCAGATAAATAAAAACAACCTGGGATCTAGGCGCTGCTGAGGAGGATGCGCAGATCCCTCACGTTATTTCCAGTCGGACCCGTGATGATTGCGTTGTTCAGCGCGCTGAAGATCGGAAAACTGTCGAACCTTTCAAGTCCGGCGATGATGTCTATGCCCTTGAAGGCCGCTCGCGCCCACGTTGTCTCGTCGCACGCGGCGCCAGCGGCAGGGCTATCGCCGTCAACTCCGTCCGAGCCCCCACTGAGAACGGCAGCTTTCAGATTTCTTTCGTTGATCAGGCGCGAACACTCCAGGACAAATTGTTGATTTCGTCCCCCGGCTCCGTGTGCTGACGGCAGCCGGACCGAGATCTCACCTGCGGAGAGGAGACAGACCTTCGGATAATGTTGGCGCAGCTCTTCCAGCCGGTCCAGCAGAT
>JAOAPP010000235.1 GCA_025462985.1 Bryobacterales bacterium
GCGGGTTCAATTTCGAGTACCAGACCCCTACGTTCCGGGAGGCCTTCAACTCCAAATTCGTCCGTTTTGCAGGCTCCTTATTGCTGATTGGCCTGGCTTTTAAGTTTTATTACAACCGATATGGACTCTTGCTGGAGGACCACGGGCAGTTTCTTGTGGGCGTCGACTGGGTAGCCGATCACCTCGTATTGCCCTTGCAGTGGCTGATGATCGTGGGCTGCGTTGCGGCAGCGATGCTGGTAATCGCAAACCAAGCCAGGTGGATACTGGCGCTCCTCTTGATTCTGCCTGTTCGGTACCTCGTTCCGCCGGCCATTGCGGCGCTGTATGTACGGCCGAACGAACTGGCGCTTGAGAAGCCATACATCCAGCACCATATCGACGGCACGCGTACCGCCTACGGATTGACACGCCGCGTGAGGGAAACCAGTCTCGCTGCGGAGCCGGAGATTCCGATCGATTACGCGAGCCATAAGCCTCTGCTCGACAATGTCAGATTGTGGGACTGGCGGGCTTTTCACGACACGATCTCGCAAATCCAGCCGCTAAGACCATACGTCTACGTCGATTCGGATATCGATCGGTACAAAATCGACGGGCAGCTCCGGCAGGTACTGGTTTCCTCCCGGGAGCTAGACACCAAGCAGCTGAGTAGCGCCGATAATTGGATCAATTCACACCTGATCTACACGCACGGATACGGAATTGTGCTCGCGGAAACGAACCGGATCACTCCCGACGGACTGCCCTATCTGTTCGTGAAAAATGCTCCCCCGGAAGTGACGACAAAGAGCCTGAAGCTGACCCAACCCGAAATTTATTACAGCGAAATGGCGCATGAGCCGGTCTTTGTGGACACAGCACAGCAGGAGTTTAACTACCCCTCGGGATCGAAAACCGAATATACGTCTTATCACGGCAGGGGCGGCTTTCCCGTGGGTTCCTTCCTGACGAAGCTGGCCGCGGCAATTCATTACAGCGAGGCCAACATCCTGCTGACGAGCTACCTCAAGGGCCAAAGCCGCATGATGATCCGCCGCTCCATTCTGCAGAGGGTAGATGCACTGGCAGGCTTCTTGACTTGGGATAGCGATCCCTACATCGTGTTGACGGACGACGGTCACCTGGTTTGGATGATCGATGGCTACATGACGTCCGATGCCCACCCGTACTCACGCGCCATAGATATAGGAGATCGCGGCGTGAATTATATTCGCAACTCGATCAAAGCGACGGTAGATGCGTATACGGGGAAGGTAAACTTCTATATTTTCGATTCGAACGACGTCTTGATTCAGGCGTATTCAAAGCTGTTCCCTACTCTGTTCAAACCGGCGTCCGCCATGCCAGCTTCGCTGCGGGCCCATGCCCGGTATCCTGAGACGCTGTTCAGTGCCCAGGCGGCGATTTACCGGACATTTCACATGCAGGATCCGGAAGCGTTTTACAACCGGGCCGACCTGTGGGACCTGGCCAGGACGGGTGCGCGGCAAGGTGAGAGCGGAGCCGTAGCGGTCTCTCCGACGTACGTGGTCGCCACGCTTCCGGGTAAAACCGAAGCTGAATTTCTGCTGATCACCGTGTTCACTCCGGCTAACAAAGACAATTTGATCGCCTTTATGGCGGCGCGTTGTGACGGTGAGCATTTGGGCGAACTGGATTTCGAACAGTTATCAAAGCAAAATATCATCTTCGGGCCGATGCAAATAGATGCGCGCATCAACCAGGATCAGACCATTTCCAAAGATTTGACGCTGTGGAATCAGCAAGGGTCCCAGGTGTTGCGGGGACAAACACTCGTGCTCCCAATCGAAAACAGCTTTCTCTATGTTGAGCCGATCTACATTCAGTCGTCACAGACGAGCATGCCGCAACTGAAGAAGGTAGCCTTGGCGATGGGGAATCGACTGGCGTACGCGGACACTTACGAGCAGGCGTTGTCGCAACTGATCGAAGAACTACGTGGGGAGAATCCTTCACCGCAGCAGCAGACTACAACTTCCGCTCCCCTACCAGGGCAAGCACCGGCTGCCTCAGCTCCATCCGACGATGCCGTACGGAAATTGCAGCAGATCCGAGATCATCTGCAGCGCTATCGGGAATTGAGCTCGCAGGGCAAATGGGCGGAAGCAGGCAAGGAACTGGATGCGATCCAAGGCGCCGTTCAGAAGTAGCTCAACTCGGGCGGCGTTTGTCGGAGCGAGAGTAAATATAGGACGCAAGGAGCAGCAATGCACCAAGGCCGACGAAAGCCGTAATGCGATAGATGCGGGCCAGAACCCAGACGTCCATCAGATAAAGTTTCGCAATCACGAGCCCCATCAAGACCAATCCAAGGATCCGGTTCACTGCGGATGTGCGAATCATGCCATACGCAAGAAGTGCGGTCGCGTAGACAGCCAGGAGAACGGAGGCCGATTCCCTGACCGCGCTCTTACCCATAACCGACAGGTCGAGAAGCCTCAGAGCCGCCAACAAGAGATAGCAGTGACCGACGACATAGAGCGCGTTCCGCGTCCGGCCAGGCACTCGCGAATAGAAAAAGGCGGCAAAGTGGGCGACGCTCAGGCAGACGGCAAACCAGACAAACCACGTCGGGTGTTTGGGTTCAAAAATGGGAGCGGCCGCGAGCGCAGCAAGGGGAGCAACGATCGGAACGAGGATTGCCCAATTCTCGCGGATCGCAATATAAATGGCGGTGAGTTGAACAAGCAGTAGGAAGGGAAAAGCAAGCGCGGCATCCGATGCCGGATTGTGAAGAAGAATCGGCGTCAGCAGGGCACCAATAAATCCCAATGCAGCGATGGCGGGGTTCCGATAGCGGATCGAAAGCGCAACCGCCAGAGCAGAGACGAATGTCAGGAACAAAAACCCGGCGGACTCGATCACAATCTTATAAAACGCGAACGAAGCGTAGATCGAGATGTAAATGATCGCCAGGCCCGAGCCGCTCACGCCTTGCGCGAAGACGCGCTGATCGCTTCTGATAAGCCACTCACCCGACGCAAGGAGAGCGAGCCCGAAAACCACTCCAAGGAAAACACCCGAAGCAGCTCCGATGAGCTGTTCGTCAACTGTGTATTTGAAGAAAAAAATGACGCCTATCGCAAGGGTCAGCGCACCGATGCGATTGATCGCCTTGAGTCCGAGAGCAGTCCTGGCGGTCTCGACAACCGGCTGAAGAGGCGGCGCAGAGCGTTGCGCTTCGAGCCTTGAGACACGAGTGGAGAGATCCTCGACAGCTGCGCGTAAGAGCGCGATCTCATCTTCCGGCAAGTTCAGACAGCCACTTCTTCTCGTTCCGTAACGCCATAACGTTGCGCGACATAGGCATCTAGAATCGCGCGAAATTCCGCAACGATGCTGTCGCCGCGAAGAGTAGTGGAGAGTTTGCCGTCCACGTAAACCGGAGCGACAGGACTTTCAAATGTGCCCGGAAGAGAGATGCCGATATTGGCGTGCTTGGACTCGCCCGGTCCATTAACGATGCAACCCATAACGGCGACTTTCATGTCTTCCACGCCCACGTATTTCTCACGCCAGATTGCCATCTGCTCGCGCAGGTAGGTCTGAATTTGATCGGCCATGTCCTGGAAGAACGTACTGGTTGTGCGACCGCAGCCTGGACAGGCCGCCACTTGCGGAGTGAAGCTCCGCAGGTTCAGAGCCTGGAGGATCTGCTGGCAGACGAGAACCTCATCAGTACGGTCTCCGTTGGGAAGCGGCGTCAGGGAGGAGCGAATCGTATCTCCGATACCCTGCTGCAGCAGCACCGAGAGAGCCGCGGTGGTGGCCACAATGCCCTTCGAGCCGAGGCCGGCTTCGGTAAGGCCGAGATGCAGCGGATAGTCGCAGCGGGCGGCGAGCATCTGATACACGTGAATCAAATCCTGTACATTGCTGACTTTGGCGCTCAGGATGATCTTGTCGTGTCCAAGACCGTAACGTTCAGCGGCTTCCGCACTGCGCAGGGCACTTTCGACGATGGCCCGCATGGTGACTTCCATGGCGTCCAACGGCTCCGGCGACTTTGAATTCTCGTCCATCATGCTTGTCAGCAGCACGGAATCGAGAGAGCCCCAATTCACGCCAATGCGAACCGGACGATCGTACTCGATGGCCGCTTCGATCATGACTTTGAAGTTGTCGTCCTGCTTGCGCCCGATGTTCACGTTGCCCGGGTTGATTCGGTACTTCGCCAGCGCGCGAGCACAATCCCGATACTTTTTGAGCAGCAGGTGACCGTTGTAATGGAAATCCCCAATGATAGGGACATTTACGCCGAAGGTGCGCAACGTGTCCACGATGCGTGGAACAGCGCGGGCTGCTTCGTCGGTGTTCACCGTGATGCGGACCAACTCAGAACCGGCGCGGGCCAGTTCCATAATCTGGTTCACTGTGGCTGAGGAATCGGCAGTATCCGTATTGGTCATCGATTGAACGACGATAGGGTGAGCCCCACCAACGCGAACTCCCCCTATATTGACGGCGACCGATTTCCGGCGCGGCGATGCGGCCATGCGATTGAGAACCTCCGGTGGGATACGAACCCCTATTGTATCAGTCAGATGCAGGTTTTTCGGGCTGTGCGGCAGTTTGAGGAGGATCGAAGCCGGGCTTCGAAAGGTAGCGCACGCGGATCCGGACGGTATCCCAGAGCGCCGTGAAGAAGTCGGTCGGACGCACTTTGGAGCCTGCAACATCGATCCACGTTTCGAGCGGGTACTCGTAGATGCGATTTTCGACCAGCTTTGTGTCGCCTCGCTCCATCTGAAGGTAACGCGCGATGATCTCGACGTCGAACACCCATTTAGACAGAAAGGGCTCGGCGAAAATGCGCCGGGTATGCGGCACGACCCGAAAAAGCTTTGCGCCGCACTGGGTGTCGTAAATCGGCATATTGAGCATGACCGAGGCGGCGGTCGCGAAGATCCTTCCGAGGTAATGGCGCAGCGGCC
>JAOAPP010000240.1 GCA_025462985.1 Bryobacterales bacterium
GCAGTCGCGCTAGTTCCACTAACAGCTCGAGATTTGAAAGAGGCCGAGCGGCTGTATAGTCGCACGGAATACGAGGCGTCTTTGAAACTGCTCGACAAACAGTCCGCGGACGGCCCCACCAACTTCCTGCTAGGGCGCGACCATTTCATGACGGGTGATTTCAAGGCTGCCACCGAGTCTTTCCAGAAAGCCACTGGGGCCGATCCTAAAAACGGCGAGTATATGGACTGGCTAGGCCGCGCGTATGGAAAACGTGCGGAAATGGCGAATCCATTCCAGGCCCCCGTGTTTGCCTCGAAAGCCCGGCAGGCTTTCGAGCGTTCCGTGGAACTCAACCCTAAAGACTCTGATGCGCTAAGCGATCTATTCGACTATTACCTCGACGCGCCGGGATTTCTGGGAGGCGGCTACGATAAAGCCGCGGCCGTAGCTGAGAAAATCGCCGCATTCGATCCTTCCGAGGGCTACTTCGAAAAGGCTAAACTCGCTCAGAAGCGCAAGGAGTTCGATACTGCGGAACAGCACCTCAGACAAGCGATCGCTGCAACTCCCGGGAAAATAGCGGGTTTGCTTGAACTGGCGCGGTTTCTCGCCAATCAGGGTCGCACTCACGAAAGCGATGCCCTTCTTGCTCAGGCGCAACAAATCGAACCGGATGCGCCGCGCGTTCTTTATACGCGGGCAGATCTTCTGATCAAACAAAAGCGAGACCTTCCCGAGGCCCGGTTGTTGTTGAAGAAGTACATGGCCAGCAACTTGACTGTCGACGATCCTCCAAAGACGGATGCCGAGCGGCTCCTCAAAAGGGTCGGAGGCGCATAACAGGTCTTTACTTGCGTCATTCAGCCGGCCGGCTCCCTTTCTCCCATGAACCTTACCGAAGCGGTTCGCTTCAGTTCGCAAGCTCTTCGGGCTAATCGACTAAGAACCTTTCTTACAATCCTGGGACCAATCATCGGCAACGCTTCGGTGATCCTGGTCGTCACCATCTCGCTCGTCAGCAAGGACTTGATCCTCGATCAGATCCGCGGCATCGGATCCAATCTGGTTTACGCAAGCCTCGAAGCCAGCGGAATGAACGCGGCGCAGGTGCAAGCCGACTTCGTCAAAATTGATGACGTTCAGGCACTCCGCAACACACTGGGTAACTCAATCGTGGCCGCCACCGCAGTAATGCCGGGCAATGACAACATCGTAGTGAATGGCTCCGTGCGCCAGGTGACGGTCGATGGCGTGGACGCTGATTACCGCCAGGTTCGTAATCTGGTGATCTTAGCTGGCAGGAGCTTCGATCAAAGCGACGTCACGCTGCGCGAGCACGTGGCAATGCTTACCGATAAGCTCGCCACACGCATGTTCGGCAGCCAGCAGGCGGCTCTGAATCAGAGTCTGAACGTCTTCGGTCTGCAATTCACGGTCATCGGTACATTCCGTGAAAAGACCAGCACCTTTGGCCAGGGGGAAATTACGGACGAAACGATCCTGGTCCCGATCACTGTAATGCGGTACTTCATGCCGTATGAACGAATTGATCCTGTTTACATTCAAGTGCGCGATTCGCGCAATGTTCCGGCGGTAGGGCGTCAGGTCCTCGCGATCCTGACCCAACGTCATCGCGCCGGGGCGAAATACAACGTTCAGGATTTGACGGCGATTCTGGACACCGCCAACATGATCGCGACCGTGCTGACCATCGTCCTCATCATCGTCTCCGCTATCGCACTGGTCATCTCAGGCATCGGCATCATGAATATCATGTTGGTGACCGTCACTGAACGAACACGAGAGATCGGCCTAAGAATGGCGGTCGGCGCTTCCCGGCGGGGAGTGCTGCTGCAATTCCTGATCGAGTCCATTCTTATCAGCCTGATCGGCGGTGGCATCGGCATCGTAATCGGACTGGCGATTCCGCTCAGCATTCACCTCATCACCGACCGCGTCCAGGTTCCGATCTCACCAATCTCCGTGCTGGTCGCCTTCGGGGTTTCCTTTACGGTAGGCGTGGCATTCGGGCTCCTGCCTGCCCGGCGCGCTTCCCAGTTGAACCCGACTGAAGCGCTACGCTACGAGTAAAGGCGGTCTAAGCGACTGTGGCTGGAAGGCGCTCGGTATCGCGGCGGGTCAGCAAAGCGTAAGCCGAGAAAAGAGCGGCCGTATAGAAAAGATCCGCAAGCACAGTTCGGCCAAAAAACGGCAGGGCGGCCACATAGCATTCCACCAGGCCGGCTGCCGTCCGTGCGTAAAGGGATGGCATTGCCCACCAGGTGGCCAGGTTTGTGAACGCGAAAAATTGAATGCTGCCGAGCAGCGTTACTCCGGCCACACGTGCCGGGGTAGAGGATCTGCGCAAGAACGTGCGCCCTAGGAAAACCGAGATCAGAAACGACGCGTACACAACCACGGTTCCCCAAGAATAGGCCGGGTATCCTCCCTCGAGCAGACTGCGCAGCGGATCGGTCACAGCCATGGCCAGCAGCGGTATCAGGTAAGCCTGCCACCCGCGGATCTTCGCTCCCCCGAATAGTGCCACCGCTCCGACAGGCGCGAAGTTTGGAGGATGCGGAACCAGGCGCAGCAGCGCCGCTAGCACGGTAAGCGTTATCGCCTTGGGCTGAAAACCAGCCTTCGAAATGTCCATGGAAGTCCTTCCAGTATAACGAAGATTGCCTACCATGCTGAGGGAGGGTCGCTCGCCGGGAAGCTGTCCTCGACCGTGATGTCGTGAGCCTGGTCGATTTCGTCTTTACGGCTTGTCCTGCCCATCGTCTTGGACCAGACGAAATATCCGGCAATCGGAACCGTAATTCCCAGCAGGAAAAAGGCGAATTTTTGGGGCTTGTCTTGCAAATCGATACTTTCGGTCATTTGCAGAGTGGACGCAATGATCTTCCTTCCCGCTACAGCGCAAGCTGCGAAAACATTCAGGGTTTAGCGCTCGCCCAATATGCCCTGTGTCCAACGTAATCTGCATCCGGAAGATTCGCAAGAATCGTCCGGCGCAGCTTCAGGATATCAACCTCGCCTTGTTCTTCATACAGGATGTTCCCATCCGGTCCAAGCACAACGGTATAAGGAACGCCAGCCTCCCACTTCGGGTTGAAGGCTGCCTGCATAGCGTAGGTGTCGTCGGACGCGAACAGCAGGTTCCGGCTGGAGGCATGTTGCTTCTCCAGCGCCTTTATCACTCCGGGCTTCTCGTCCGGCATATTGGTTGAAACCATCACCATATCGAAGTCCCTAAGGCGATACATTCGGTACGTCTCCTCCAGAAGAGGGAACTCGTGAACGCAAGGGCCGCACCACGTAGCCCAGAAATTCACCAGCAAAATCTTACCGCCCGTGTTTGCCCGAAGCTTCTTCAGGGCGTCAGCGGACGCAAGGTCAAGACTCACCGGCTCGGCTTCAATCTTCTTCATCTCCTCCACCCGGCCGGCCTCCTTCGCCATCCATTTGGTGGAGCAACCGAAGACGCCCGTATGATTGACCTGCACCGGCTTGCCGGCAAGCAGCGCATCAATCGCATTTCGCGCATCCTGAGTTTTCACCAGAGCCTCACGCTGGCTGTTATCGATCCGTCCCTCATACCGCAGCTTGCGATCCGCGTCGAATATAAATACATGCGGGGTGGCTTTGGGCCCATAAGCGCGCGCCGTAGTCTGCGTATCCCCGTCATACAGGTAAGGGAAATCGAAATGCCGGTAGGCGGTGCGAACCTTCATGTCCTCGTAGCTGTCGCTAACATCGGTGTACCCGAGCTCATCGAGACGAATCGCGGCCGGATTGTTCGGCTGAATGGCCACTAGCGCGACGCCCTTTCCGCGATAATCGTCCGCCAGTTTCTTGATCCGTGTTTCGTACAACTGAGCGGTGGGACAGTGATTGCAGGTAAATACAACGACAAGAACTTTGCTCCCCGAAAAGTTCGCGAGATTATAGACCTTCCCGTCCACGCCCTTGAGCGAGAAATCCGGTGCCTTCGAGTCGAGAGGCAGGGTCGGATGAGGTTCATCCGCGAACAAACAAACCGAAGCAAGCAGCACTAGCAGAGCGCGCCACATAGAAGCTCCTTCCGAAGGACGAGCTTATCTTATCCGACCACCCGGCACGCTATTTCAAGCCCGGCGTCTTTATGATCTCGAGGAGGTTGTTATAGTCGTCCGTCCACGGGCGCAAGCCGAACCGGTCCGCAATCGGCATTGCATGCGCTTTGAGACTGGCGTTTTCGAGTACCGCCTTGTTCCTGGTGACAATCACCCAATCGGCCGGCAGCAACAGGTTGTCGTCATCCTCATGATTGCGCGCCCCGATTGCACTATAGCCGGCCTCCACTGCCAGTTGCTTCACCACACTCGCCAGATCGAGAAAGTGATTGGACACATGAAAGGCCAGCGACCCGTCCGCCTTCAGATGCTTGAGGTAAACGGCCAGTGCTTCCCGAGTGATGAGATGGACGGGGATTGCGTCGCCGGAGAACGCATCCAACGCAATCACGTCGAAGGGCGGACCACTCTCGGTTTCGAGCGACAGGCGCGCATCGCCGGTCACGATGTCTGCCTTTGCATGGGTTTCCCGCAGGTAGAAGAAGAGCGAGCTCGCCATGTCTTCCACCTGCCGGTTGATTTCATAGAACCGGAAGGTATCGCCGCTTTGACCGTCCGCGGCGATGGTTCCGATGCCGAGCCCCACCACGCCCACCCGTTTCGGATTGGCATAACACTCCCGCAGAACGATCCCGATCCCTGAGTCCGGCCCATAGTACGTCGTTGGACGAAATCGCATGGGCGGCAAAAGGAACTGCGCCCCGTGCTCGACGGTGCCGTGGAAGAGAGTTCGGTTCACTCTGGTCCCGGCATGTGGCGATTGGACCACCCGCAGCGCTCCGTAGAAGCTCCGCCGCGATGAAAGCGAGTTCTTTTCGTAGCTGCTGACGTTGACGTATAAAACGAGTACTGCAGCTATGCTGATCCCGAACCACAGGACCCGAACCGCCCAGGCGCGCATGGGCCAGGTAACAACGGCAGCCAGGCACGCCGTCACAAACAGCGAAAGCGGAAGCTCGAATATCCCCGTGAAGATCTGAGGGGCGATGAGGCCGACGAAAATCGCTCCGCACGCGCCTCCGGTCGCGACCATCAGGTAAAAGCTAGTCAGGTAGCGAGGCGCTGGACGTAACTCGCTTAACTCGCCGTGACAAAACATGCAGCATACAAAGAGGCCGGCGAGGGACACCGGGATGCTCACCTGAACGGCTTCCACCGCGTCGATGTCGTAGATGCTGTATTCGAGCACACCAAGCCCCACCGCCAGGAATCGCAACCACACCATCCGTCGGTAGATACGACTGGGGCCAAACGCCAGCACCAGGGTCAGCAGATAGACGGCGAGAGGCAGGATCCACAGCAGCGGAACCGGAGCGATATTCTCTGTGAGGTGGTTCGTCAACGCCAGCAGAAGCATGGATGCGCAGCCGGCCAATGCGAGGCACAAGAGCTTCCGGCCGGCATCGAATGTCGGGTCATCCGCGGGCGCATCACCGCGTTCCTCTGGGCCGACTGCTCTTCGGCTCAACAAAGCACAGGTGGCGCACGCAATCGCGAACGCGGTGTAGCCGATTGACCACCAGATGCGTTGCCCGCTCATATCGAGCTTCGGCTCCACAATCAGCGGATAGGCAATCAAAGCGGCGAGAGACGCAAAGTTAGACACTGCAAACAGCTTGTACGGAGTGCGATGGCCGGCGGCCCCGAGCCAATGCTGCAGTAGCGGACTCGTTGCCGACAGCGCCAGAAACGGAAGCGCGATGCTCGCGGCCAGCATCTCGAGAAGAAGCCATGCCGGATGTTGGACTGCCGCCGTCCTCCAATGAATCCCCGGACCCACTGGCAGGAATGCGAGCGAAAGCGCGAGAACCGCAACGTGCAGCGCGCTCTGCGTCTTTGCCGAACCGAGTCGGCCCACCGAGCCCGCGTAATAATAGCCTGCGAGCAGGACCACCTGATAGAAGACGAGACAGGTCGCCCACACCGCGGCTGAGCCTCCGAACCAGGGCAATATCTGCTTTGCGATCAGAGGCTCCAGCAGGAATAGCAGGAAAGCGCTGAGAAAAATCGTCAGAGCATACAGGGTGGGAACGAACCGGATCGTTTCCGGTCTCGCGGCGTTGTTCGTCAAAAACCCAGACTAACTGAACAAAAAAGCCGCCCTTGTCGGAGCGGCCTTTTTTGTTGAGATGGCAACTGATCTACCGCTGCTGCGGCTGTACTGGAGCCGCTCCCGGAGCAGGTGGTTGACCTGCGCTGCCGCCCACCGATTGTTCACTCGCCTGGCTCGGAGGAGTGCCGATTTTGACCCCGATTATCTCGCCGGATACCACCATCTCCACCCGGCGATTCATCGCGCGGCCCGAAGCGGTGTCATTCGACGCGACAGGATACGCCTTGCCGTAGCCGCTCGAAGTGAGCGTCTGTGGATTGAGGCCCTGCGACAGCAAGTATTCACGAACGGTATCGGCCCGCTGTTCGGAAAGCTTCTGATTGAGTGCGTCCGAACCCGTGCTGTCCGTATACCCTTCTACTTGGAGATTCAGTCCAGGATGGGACGCGACGATGCCTGACAATCTGGCAAGCTTCTCGCGTGCCGCCGGCTTGAGTGTGTATTTCCCCGTGTCGAACAGCACGTCGCTCATGTTGACAACGAGGCCGCGGGTGGTCTCGCGCGTTTGAAGAACGGAGTTAAACTGCTGCAGCAGTTGCTGGCGCAGCTGGTTCTTTTCCATGTCGGCCTGCTGGCGTAAGCGGTCGGCTTCCGCCGCTGCCGTTTGGGCTCTTTGCGCTTCCGCTGTTGCTTGGGCTCTGGCTGCGTCCGCTTCCCGCGTTGCCTGCTCCGCGGTGGCTCGCTGCTGCGCCTCTAATTGGGCCTGTTGTTCTGCCTGGGCGCGCTGGCGGTCAGAAGCTGCGGCCGCTGCGGCTTCCTGCTGCGCACGCGTCTTGGCGGCCGCTTCGCGGTCAGCCGCTTCCTGTCGTTCCTGGTCCAGCGCAAGCTGGCGCTGGCGTCGGAGAGAGATAACCCGAGCATCTTCCGCCTTCTGAACCGCCTCTCGTGCCGTCATGATTGCGGGCTTCCATTGTTTGCGCTGTTGGTAATCCTGAGCCTGATCCAGCGCCGCAACGGCTCCCTTGAACGAGTCGGTTGCATACTGGTCCGCCTTGGCGTAGCGCGCGATCTGCACCGCATTTTGAGCCTCGTACAGCTCCAACGGGTTCTTCTTGTTCGAATCGAGCGTGATCGGGTGCTGTTGGCCTTCCGGAACCTGATATGTGTACTGCCCCCGAGGCAGCAGTTCGTACTTGGCGTCTACCACCTCCTCCTTGCCGAGAGTATCCTTCCGAACAATGTTCTCCATTACGACTACGTCGCTTGGCATCGCCACCGAGTAATATGGCTCGGCGGTGATGATCATTCCGAATGCCTGGAGGTTGGTGCTGAAATTCTCTGTGCTGAATTTCCCGTTCGAGTCGATCACCACCTCGCCCAGGTTCGCCGGCTTGCCATCGGGCGTAATCGCCCACAGAACATAGGTCAGGAATGTGGATCCAAATGTCTGGGGTGATGGCAGGTCCTTCACGTCCATCTTGATCTGGGCCGCGCCCAGTCGGCTATTCACCTGTGCCGTTCCCTTGGCCTTTGGGGCAATCGATGTGCCCTGCAGGTCGATCTTGGTCCAGCCACTCCGGTGGCGGTAGCTCACCGCGCTGATCGCTTTTGAAACGACCTGAACCTTGAAGATTGGATTGGGTCCTGCAGGCGCATTCTGCTGGCCGCCAGTTTGGCTCGGATTCGCCTCCTGGGCAGTTAAAATCGCCGGAACACAGGCCAATGCCGCGTATGCGAAGAGTCTCATAGCGTGGGTTAATTGTGCACTCTGCCTGCCAAACTGGAGCGCTGTGTTTTGTTGCACTTGGGATCTTAACAGTCCTTAATGTCTGTACTTATTACAGCTTTTGCCCTTCGGTGATTCTTTGTTGACCGGCGTGGCTGCTCTATCTGCACATCTCGCTAAGATCGTAGTGTGGAATTTGCCCAACCGGCTGCAGCAACTCACAAGGAAGGCCGGTTCTCGTCTCCACTGCTGCCGATTTTCCTGATCGTTGCGGTGGATGTCCTCGGCTTCACCATTATTCTTCCGCTTCTGCCTTTCTATTCCGAGCATCTCGGGGCCTCGCCGGCCATCGTGGGCGCGCTGGTCTCGACGTATGCGGTTTGCCAGCTCATCGCCGGACCGATTTTGGGACAGCTGTCAGACCGTTTGGGTCGCCGCCCCATCCTGCTGGTGAGCCAGGCCGGAACGCTGATCGGTTTCCTGATTCTTGCCTTCTCCAGCCACATCTGGATGCTGTTTTTGTCCCGGGCGATTGACGGAGCGACAGCCGGGAATCTGACCATTGCTCAGGCTTACATCAGCGATGTCACCAAGCCTGAAAACCGTGCTAAATCATTCGCCATTATAGGAATTGCCTTCGGATTCGGCTTTCTCGTCGGCCCCGCCATCTCGGCATTCCTTTCCCATTTCGGCTACTCGGCTCCCATCTTTGCCGGGTGCGCTCTTTCGCTCACCTCTATCTTCTGTACGTTCTTTCTGCTGCCCCGTCGCGAAGCGGTGCACGAGTACAACGCCGCCGAAAACGCCGGCCCCGGTGGCCGTCGGCTGTCGCTGATCTCCTGGGGCGAATACCGCCGTTTCTTCAGGCAAAAGAACCTCGCGTCGCTGCTGGTGCAGTGGCTGCTCTTCTCGTTTTCCTTCTCGACCTTCATCTCCGGCTTTGCCCTGTTTGCCGAGCGCCGCTATATGTGGGACGGTCATTCAGTGGGTGTCCGCGAAGTCGGATACATCTTCGCCTTCACCGGCTTTCTCGGCATCATCATGCAGGGCGGGCTTGTCGGCCGGATGGTGAAGCGCTTCGGCGAACGCAGCGTCATTCGCATCGGGTTCCTCACCAGCATGCTCGGCTACGCCGCCATTGCTTTCACTCGTACGGTGGGCCAGTTGCTTTGGGTCAACGCCTTCTCTTCAGTCGGTGGAGCCGGACTTCGCCCGGCGCTCACCAGTTCCATCACTCAGCAGGCAGGCAGGAGAGAACAGGGCGTCATCATCGGTCTGACACAATCGTTGATGTCGGTCGCTCAGATCATCGCTCCCCTGATCTCCGGTATGCTGATCGATCGCCATCACTTAACGATATGGGCCAT
>JAOAPP010000246.1 GCA_025462985.1 Bryobacterales bacterium
CTCCGGATTATCGGCAGCCATATCGAGGAAATGGGCGGGCTTCACATCGGGGGCCAGCGCCACCTCCTTGAAAAAGCGGCCAGCGAGCAAGGGCGAGTCGATTAAGGTGTTCAGCGGGACCGCCTGAAAGCGCGCGGCGTCGTCCGTTTTCGTCGACCCGGTGAGCGCAGTTCCCCATTTCCATCCGGTCGGGAGCTTCACTGAAGGCTCATAGAAGATCTGCGTTGCAGGAAGGCCGGCAGGATAGAGAATCAGTTCGTTCCAGTTGAGGATGGCCAGATTGGCGCTGGTGGAGGCTCCAGCAGAGAAGCCGGTCGGCGCGGCTGTGACGAGAAAGTCGGCGCGGGCTTTCAGTTCCGTGACGCCGTCCGGCACGATGACTCGAATCGTGAACATGTCGACCTCGTCGCGCTGCCACGGAATGGTTTTGCCGGCTGCGGTGAAGATGAGCCCGGCGAAGTTGTCGATGGGTCCGGAAGGCGCGTGCTCGCCTGGGATCCACTTTGGATAGAGAAAGGTGTTTTGTCCGGCGTGAACCGGGAGGGTCAGTTCAGCGTGAACGAGTTTGCGCGGGGCATCAGTGAGATCAACGGCCAGTTTGATCGGCTGGCGCAGTTGCTGTCCGTTTGAGTTTGGCGTGAGGAGACTGACGGAAAGGGCCAGGGATGTAAGGAAACACTGCTTTGATAAAGGCAATTTACATGATAGATTCCCGCAGCAGAGCGAGGATTGCGAAATTGTGCATCTTTGTGGCCCAGGCGATTGGCGTGGCCCAAGGCTCGGCGTCGGATTCATTTACGGGGGCACCGCGGGCGATTAGCAGCTGCACCATTTCTTCGCGGCCCCAGCGGCACGCCCAGCCGAGAGGCGTTGACTTGAGCAGGTCATCGCGGCGGCTGAGATCGGCGCCAGAGTCAATCAGCATGCCTGCAAAGCGTGCACGGTCGTCGCCGCTTAAGCCGGGGTGGCGGGCAGCCGTGAAGTGCAGCGGTGTTTGGCCGTAGCGCGAGACATTCGGGTCCACTCCGTGCCGCAGCAGGAGGGCCAGACACTCAAAGAAGCCTTCGTTGGCGGACGGGTTTTCGCCAGCCCCGCGGATGGGCTGAATCAGAATCCAGTTCCACTTGGGGTCGTCGGGCGGCCAGTTCAGATGCCGGAGCGCGAGTTCAAGGATGGCAGCACATCCGTGATCGGCTGCGGACCACGCTAACTCGTTTGCCAAGCCCTCGTTCCTATCCGCCTCGAGGAGTCGTTTGGCTTCGCGTACCTCATGATGTTCTGCAACCATGTAAGGCTGCGGCCTTGCGCCGCGGGCAAGGAGCAGCCGCTTAACGGAATCGTCCGGGTGATTCCAAGCGTTGCGAAGCGGCCAACCGGAAGCGTAGACGTTCGCGTTTGGATCGGCTCCCCTGTTAAGCAAGAGTTCCACGATGTCGCGGTGATTGGCGAGTGCTGCGTACCAGAGCGGCATTCCCCAGCTAAGCGTCGGCTCTTCCAATTCCTGAAGATTGATCCGCTCATCGACGTCAGCGCCGAGGTCGAGCAAGAGTCTGACGATCTCGATCTGCCCGTGCTTGACCGCGAGAGTGAGCAGTCCGCCATCCGATCCGATTTCGCGCAGTAAACCGGGATCGGCCCGCACCAGATCGGCGATACGGCAGATGTCCCCAAGTGCGACAGCAGCTCGGACGGTCAGATCGGCCCCTCGCTCCAACAAGCTTTTTGCGATAGCGGGAAAATGGGTTGCATTGTCGTTGCGCGGATCGGCTGAGAGTGCCGCGAGGTCGAGGGGTGTCAGGCCGCGTATGTCGGGCTGGTTTACCTTGGCTCGTCGGTCAAGCAGCCAGATAACTAGTTCTTCATCCGTTCCTTGTGCCGCAACGTGAAGGGGTGTCCGGCCGTCGCGATCGCACGCTCGAATGAGAGAGCCGTCTGTTTCGAGCAGACGAATTGCGGTTCCGCCGTCACCATCCGAGATCGCGGCGTTGATCTGGTCCTGCACGGGAGAGACGGTGGCATTCGGGCAGCTTAGTTCTTCGCGCCGGAGCCGCTCCTCTTCTTCGATGACCGCGACAATTTCCATATAGTCGCGATCGCGGGCGATCGTCAACGCGGAGGTTGCGTCGCGATGCGGCCAGATCCCTTTGCGGGCATCGGCTCCAGCTTCCATCAGCAGCTTGACCATAGCCGCATCGCGGCGCAACACAGCGTAGTGAAGGGCACGGTGTTCATTGCTGCCCGCCATATCCATGCCGACGAGTTCCGGGCGAGTGTTGAGGAGAACACGAACTTGCGCGAGATCGCCGGTCTTTACCGCCTCAGCCAGGGCTGCGACGTTTGCTCCATCGACGAAGGCTTTGAGTTTGGGCCAACTCTCGTATCCGTAAGCCCGCGCGAGAACGCGCTGGGCATCGTTGAGCGCGAATTTCGATGGCTCGGGATGTCGCTCGAAATGGTGGACTTCGGCTATGGCTTCAGGGTGTCCGGATCGATACTGGTCGAGAAGATCCTTGGCTTGCTTTCGGAGTTGCTCAAGGCTTGGCTGTTGTGGCAACCGGCGCGGAAGGTTTCGGGGCATGACGATCTCCTTTCGAGTGTTTGCCCGGCGTCCGCGTGACGGGCGGAAAGAAGATTCGTCTGACTGGAAATCTGGTGAGAATCGGTGGGCTCGGCCCTTCCCGCGGACACGGGGGCGCCCGCCGCGCCAGACCTAACTATACCTTTTCCGCAACGGCCAGAATCGTTTCAAAGTGGGGAGCTTCGGCATCGCGATGGACTACCGAGAAGCGCGTGACGGAGAAACCGGCCGCTTCGAGATAGCTCCGCAGTTCGAGTTCGGTGAATCCGAGCCAAACGTCCGCATACATTTCCCGCGCTTCTTCAAATTGATGCCGCTGGAGGTCCAGAATGGCGATGCGCCCACCAGGCTTGAGAATGCGGCATGCTTCGCTGATGGCGCGCTCCGGATGTGGAGAGTGGTGCAGTGACTGGCTAAAGAATGCCAGATCCATCTCGGCGTTGGCGATGGGTGCGCATTCCATGTCTCCGAGCCGGTATTCAAGGTTGGTGAGGCCGTGCTTACGTGCGAGGTCCGAACCGAACTGGACCATTTTTTCCGAGTTATCTACTGCGATCACGCGATTGGCGCGGCGAGCCAGCAGCTGTGAGAATGTTCCCTCTCCGGCGCCGAGGTCGGCAATCGACATCGGAGGCATGACGGCCAGGAGCGCTTCGGCCAAGCCTTCCCAAGAGCGGCCCGGCACGTACTCCTTCCCGAAGCGCCCGGCGAGCTCATCGAAGTAGCTGCGCATTTTATCCTGGCGCTTATTGAGCACCAGCGCGAGGGATGCTTGGTCGTCGGCGGTCTCCGGGATCTCTTCGGCGGCTTTGCGGAGCAGTTCGGGCAGAGCTTCCGGCGGATGAAATGAGTAGAAGATGTTCTTACCTGTGCGGCGATCCGAGACGAGGCCGGCCTGCTTCAACTGGGCGAGGTGAGTGGAGACCTGGCTTTGTCCTTTCGAAACAATTTCCTGGAGTTCGGCGACGGAAAGTTCCTCCCTTTGCAGAAGAAGAAGCAGGCGCACGCGCGCCGGATCGCTCAGGAGCTTAAGCGATCTGAGGAAGCTGAACATCTCCAATCAACATATCAAGATTTTTTGATATACTCTTTGGGAGGTCATATGGGTACTACCACGCTCAATCGCGTCGCCGCTGAATACAAAGTTGCAGATCTGGGTCTGGCTGATTGGGGGCGCAAAGAGATTTCTGTTGCCGAGCACGAAATGCCCGGCTTGATGTCGATCCGGAAGAAGTATGCGCCGCAGAGGCCGCTCGCCGGAGTCCGGGTGACCGGATCGCTGCACATGACGATTCAGACAGCAGTCCTGATTGAGACGCTGGTGGATCTTGGGGCAGATGTGCGCTGGGCGAGTTGCAATATCTTCTCGACGCAGGATCACGCAGCGGCTGCCATTGCAACTGCGGGCGTGCCGGTGTTTGCCTGGAAGGGCGAGTCGCTCGAGGAGTATTGGTGGTGTACGTACCAGGCTCTCAGCCATCCGGGCGGCAATGGTCCGCAGCTGGTAGTCGACGACGGCGGCGATGTCACGCTACTGGTCCACAAGGGCTATGAACTCGAAGAGGGCAGTGACTGGGTCAACACACCTTCCGGCAATCACGAAGAGCAGGTGATCAAGGATCTTCTTAAGAAGGTTCACGCGGAAGACCCGCAGCGTTGGCACACAATTGCGAAAGAATGGCGCGGCGTTTCCGAAGAGACGACGACGGGCGTTCACCGGCTGTACAAGATGCAGGAACAGGGCAAGCTGCTGGTTCCGGCGATCAATGTAAACGATTCGGTGAC
>JAOAPP010000252.1 GCA_025462985.1 Bryobacterales bacterium
CACCGCACCGGAAGTGCAGTTCGTTATGTCGGCCATCGTCGGGGTAGCGGGCCTGGAAGCTACCTACGAGGCGATCAAGGCCCGGAAGCGGATCGGTCTGGCCAATAAAGAGGTTCTGGTGGCCAGCGGCAGGTTGGTGATGCAGGCGGTCCGAGAGTCAGGCGCCGAACTCATTCCCGTGGACAGCGAGCACAACGGCGCTCACCAATGCTTCCGGGCCGGGGCGCGACGCGAAGTGACCCGCCTGATTCTCACTGCTTCGGGCGGGCCCTTCCGGGATACTCCGGCTGCGGCTCTCTGGGAGGTCACCCCCGAGCAGGCGCTCAACCATCCAACCTGGAAGATGGGACAGCGAATCACAATCGATTCGGCCACTCTCATGAACAAAGGATTTGAAGTGATCGAGGCATGCTGGCTCTTTGACCTGCCCCCGTCTGAAGTGGGGGTAGTGGTTCATCCCCAGTCTTCGATCCACGCCATGGTCGAATACAACGACGGCAGCGTCATCGCCCAGATCTCGGCCACTGATATGAGGATGCCGATTCAATATGCCCTGACTTACCCAATCCGCGATTCCGCCCCGGTACCCCGGATCGACTGGTCCCAGGCGCGCACCTGGAACTTCTCGGCTCCCGATATGGATAAGTTCCGGCTGTTGAAGCTTGCCTATCAGGCCCAGGAACAAGGAGGGTCCGCCACATGTACTCTGAATGCAGCGGACGAAATCGGAGTGGAAGCCTTCTTGGCCGGCCACATCCCTTTTCCCGCTATTGCCGAGACGGTCGAGGAGACACTCATTCGGCAAAAAAGCTCCGAACCGGCGACAATAGAGGACGTGATTGCCGTGGACGGAGAAGCCCGGGAGCTGGCACGCCAGATCGTGGCCGACTTTCGGCGGACGCCCGCGAGAAACGGACTCTGACTGCGGAAGATCGGAATGAATCGAATACGTTGCTCCCTCGTCAAAAAACATACAGCCCGCCGGCCGGAGTAAGGAAAAAGGTGAACTAAACCATGGGATGGATACAGCCTGTTTTTTGGGTCGTGATTCTGCTGGGAGTCATGATTCTTATCCATGAACTGGGCCACTACTGGGCGGCTCTGTCGGTCGGGGTGCGCGTGGAAACCTTCAGCATCGGGTTCGGTCCCAGGCTGTTCGGGTTTCGGCGTGGCGATACGGACTTTCGAGTGTCCGCCATCCTATTCGGCGGATACGTACGGATGCTTGGCGAGATCCCTGGAGAGGAAACGGTTTCCGACCCTCGCTCCTTGCAGGCCAAGAGTCGCTGGCAGCGTGCCATCGTGGTAGCCGCGGGACCGCTGATGAACATCCTGCTGGCAGTCGGCATCGTCACGGGCCTTTATATGCACGCCTTCGAGAAGCAGGTAGACTCGACCGATCCAGTGATCACCACCGTCTCGGCGGGTTCGGCAGCCGCGCGCGCAGGCTTACAGCCGGGTGATCGTATCGTGCAGATCGGCAGCCACCGGCATCCGAACTGGCAGGAGGTGCTGACGCAGGAAGCGCTCAATCCCAATCAGCGGTTACCGGTTACCGTCGATCGGAAGGGTACTCGGCTTCAATTTACCGTCGTTCCCACGGCCGATCCAAAGCAGGGTATTGGCATCGCTGGCTGGAACGGCGACCCCGATGTGGAGCTCGGTGAGGTTCTGAAGAACTCCCCGGCGGAAGCCGCCGGCTTGCGTCCCGGAGATCTGCTCATCAGCGTGAACGACAAGCCCGTAGCTTCCATGGAGATCGTTACGCAGCAGGTTGTCAGCTCGCGCGGCAAACCGATCGATGTCATTCTTGTGCGCAACGGTCATCTGCAAAAAATCTCGGTCACCCCCACGGCGACTGGCGAGAGCAAACTGCCGTGGCACATTGGGGTCGGACTCAAACCGCGCGGCGAAGTCGTCCGGCTCTCTTTCTTTCCTGCTCTCGTCGAGTCCGTCCGGACGAATGAACGCTACGCCACTATGATTTTCGAGGGCCTTCGCAGCATCGTAGAACGACGGGTGTCGCCGAAAACGCTCTCCGGCCCGATCGGGATCGCCGTGATGTCCAGCGAAGCCGCGCACGAAGGCCCCATCAGCTTCTTTGCCCTGATGGCAATGGTCAGCCTCAACCTGGCGATCTTTAACCTACTCCCGATCCCGATCCTAGACGGCGGCACGCTGCTGATGCTGATTATCGAAATGCTGCTCCAGCGCGAAGTGAGCCTGCGCGTCAAGGAAACCGTTTTCAAGCTGGGATTCGTCTTCCTGATGATGATCGTTGTGTTCGTGATCTACAACGACATCAGCCGGATTCTGACAAACAGCTAGCTTCAGGAATTCTGGACGCGAATCATCAGCAGCTCGCTGAGCTGCAGGTAAGCGTCCAGCCAGACTTTCGCTTTGCTGTCTCCCCGCAGCGCCCTTCGGCGCATTCGTTCGTACAAACCGCCCTGGATCGCGTACACGTGATTCTGCGCTGACCAGACATCCACGATAAACGGCATCTGACGGGCGATCTTCAACCCCGACCTCAATCCGTCCAGTTTTTCGATACTCGAAGGATCCGAGGCGAAGCGGACCGCGAGAGCCTCGATCTTCTGACGCAAGGAGAACTCGAGCGTCGTTTTGTCGAGCATCACATTGCTCGCGAGCGCTTCCCGAAGATAAGCGCCGATTCGCTCTCCATCGAGCTCGCCGTTCGAACAGGCCCGGCGCAACATGCTGTTAATGCCATAGTCAATGGCGGCCGTAAACTCGCGCGGCATTGGAGTCCCCAGCCTGGTGATGAATCTCATCAACGCGGCATGGTGGTCGTAGAGTTGCAAGTACGCCGCCTCGGCCTCTGCCACCGTGGTGGACAAGATATATTTCACGATGCGTCTTTGCTCGTCCCGGAAAAGCGAGCGCAGGGAATAGGTCTTTCCGAACCGCTTATCGAGAAGCCGGACCACTTCGGGTATGTCAACGCGCTCGAAGGAGTCTCTGATACGGTCCAGAAGATCCTGATAGCCGCCTCCTTCCTCCGCTGACTGTACGCCGCCCGCAACGTTATGGTCTCCGAAGTGAACCACCCAAAAGGTCAGAACCTCTGACTCCTGCGTGACCTTGGATGTGAAGCGAGCATTGCCCAGAGCCATACGAAGCTTGCCCGCCTCTGCAGTGTGGTAATCGAGCCGCTTCACGCTATAGGAGAAGATGTCGGCACCTTCCCCATACGGAGAGAACAGCGAACTGATCGAGTAGTGAGCTCCTACTTTCTCCAGGTCAATGATCGAAGGTTTGACGTACCGCTCGTAGATATTTGCGCCGTCACCGTACTCGACGAGGTTGCTTTTGGCGAGCGCAAGCTTCTCGAGAAATGTCCCTTCAAAAGGCATTTTGAAAAGCTGCTCCGCAAGTTGAACCACTCGACCGGCGTACTGAATCACCTGCACCGTTTCTATACCGGAAAGGTCATCGAAGAACCATCCGCAGCTGGTGTACATCAGCATGGCGTGTCGCTGAAGTTCCATCAGCTTCCAGACTTCCACCTGTTCGGATGCCGTTAGCTTGCGGCGGAAGTGCTCCTCCCCGAAGCGCGCTCTGGTCTCCGGAGAACGATCAAGCACGACCGAGATATAAGCATCGCGCGCGATCCAGGGGTCTTTCAGGTATTTGGCGCCCAGCGCTTCAAACTGTGGATTGACTGCATCGCGTAACCAGTCGAGCGCCCCCCTGAGAGGCTGACGCCACTCCTGGTGCCACCCAAGGCGTCCGGAGTTGCATCCACAGTTGCTCCGCCACCGTTCGACGCCGTGAACACAGCTCCAGGCGGTGTTCTCGTATATCTGCACCTCGCATTCCGGCGGATTGTGCTCCAGAAATTCGCCGTAGTTCGTGATTCGTGCCAGCTTCTTCGATTCGATGTAATCGAGCGAATAGGCGAGCGCCATCTCTCCGTGGCGGTGATGATGACCATAAGTCTCACCATCGGTGGCAATGTGCATGAGCTGCGGCCATGTCCGGCTATCGGAGAAGGCGCCGGTCAATCGCCTCGCAAACTTTTCTCCGTTGTCGAGCAGCTTCTCGAAAGCGACCGCCTGCGATATCGGCCCGTCATAAAAGAACAGGTTAATGGAGCGGCCACTCGGCGTGTTGCATAGATATGCTCGGCTTGGGTCGATTTTCGATCCCGTCACATCCTGCCAGGGCATGTTGCCTTTGAGAGCACGGACGGCCTTGGCCTGGTGCGGAGCCAGGATCGCAAATGAAAGTCCAGCCTCGGCCATCAGGCTGAGCGATTCGAGGTCGACGGCCGTTTCCGGCAGCCACATTCCCTCGGGAAGGCGCCCGAAACGGCTGACAAAGTCTTCGATCCCCCAGCGAATCTGCGTCTTTTTGTCCCGCGAATTCGCCAGCGGCAGGATCATATGGTTGTAAGCCTGCGCCATCGCCGAGCCGTGGCCCGAAAAGTTCTTCTGACTCTGCTTGTCCGATTCGATCAACCCGTGGTAAAGGGTGGGAGCATGTTCGACTGCCCAGGAAAGCAATGTCGGGCCAAAGTTGAAACTAACTTTTGAATAGTTGTTCACGATTCGAACGATCCGCTGCTGGTCGTCCAGAATGCGTGCTGCCAGATTCGGCGCATAACACTCGGCGGAGATGCGATCGTTCCAGTCGTGGTACGGATATGCAGAATCTTGTAACTCGACCTGCTCCAGCCACGGATTCTCACGTGGTGGTTGATAAAAATGGGCGTGAACGCAAAGGTACTTCATTGCCGAAGGCTCACATTCCATTCGCACTTGCGATGACGATCCTCGTTGCAATCATTATCTAATGAATGGAATAAACGCTTGTCTAGCCAGGAAGATGGATGGAGAAAACAGCTCCTGTTCCTCGTTCCCTGTTCGATGCCTGCACGCGCCCAGCGTATTTCCTGACGATGGATGCCACAATGTGTAATCCAAGGCCGGACCGGGTTGAAGTCGGGGCCTTTGTTGAAACATTCGGCCGGAACACGCGCGGCAAAATCTCTTCTGGGATTCCCGGGCCATTGTCCGAGACCGTAATCAGTAGCGCATCCTCTGTCCGCTGTGCGGTCACATCGATTCGCCCGGGCTGGCGGCTGATCTCCGCTGCATTGAGGAACAGGTTAGCGAACACCCGCTCCCAGTCTTTGGCCGAACCCGGCATGTGAATGTCGGGAGCCACCTGGCGGACGAACCGCATCCTCGGTTTGCGCGCGGCGACGCAGTAGTCGGTGACGGACTGAATGGCGTCTTCCAATATATTCGCGAGGTTAGGAGTACGGTCGGGGATTGCGCCCAGCAGTCTCTTCCCTCGTTCTACACTGCGGCTCAGCGTGGCGGCGAGCGGCTTCCAGCGAATGTCGGAGCTGAGAAGTTCTGCCGCTTCTGTGATGGTCTCGAAAACGTTGTTCAGATCGTGGATGAGACTTTCATGGTTAAGATCTGACTCGGACGTATCTTCCATACTGCCTGATCACCGCGCAATCTGCTTTAAAATGCTGTAGAACTCGGGGAAAGACACCGAAGCCGCTTCCGCATCCTGAATGATCGTTGCACCCTTCGCAGCCAGCCCCGCGATGGCGAAGGCCATCGCAATTCTGTGATCCCCGAAGGAATCGATCGTTGCGCCCCGAAGTTTTTGCTTTCCCGGAATTTCCAGAGTGCTCTCGGTTGTGCGGACCTCTACACCCATTCGACGCAGATTGTCCTCGATCGTCTTGATTCGGTCGGTCTCCTTCACGCGCAATTCAGCGGCGTCACGGATAACAAGCCCGTCTTCACTCAACGCGCCCAGCACCGACAAAATCGGAACTTCATCGATCACCGCGGCCGTTGTGGCGCCTTCAATTACTCCGCCTTTGATTCGGGACGTCCGCACCTCGAGGTTGCCGATGATTTCGCCGTTCAGCTGTTGAATATGCAGCAGTTTGATGGCCGCACCCATACAGCGAAGAACATCGAGCAGAGCCGTTCTCGTTGGATTGAGGCCGACACCGGCCAACACAATCTCGGAATCTGGAACGATAAGCGCCGCCACAAGGAAGAATGCGGCCGACGACAAATCTCCAGGCACAAACAGCGTCTTCGCCACGAGAGGAGCACCGCCTCGCACTCTGACGATCCGCGGCTCAACGGTGATCTCTGCGCCCAGTTCTCTGAGTGCGATCTCCGTGTGATCCCGGGTCACGATCGGTTCGCGCACGATCGTTTCACCATTGGCATAAAGCCCCGCCAGCAGAATGCAGCTCTTCACCTGCGCGCTCGCGACAGGCAACTCATAGTCAATCGCCTTCAGGTGCGAGCCCTTGATGGTGAGCGGTGGAAACTGGCCTTCCACCGCTTCAATGTGAGCGCCCATCTGCGAGAGCGGCGTAATCACGCGCTTCATGGGGCGTTTGGCTAGTGAACTGTCGCCGGCAATCTTCGTCGTGAATGACTGCCCCGCCAGGATGCCTGAGAGCATCCGGATGGTGGAACCCGAATTCCCCGCGTCAAGCTGTTCGGCAGCCTGCTGCAAGCCATGGATTCCCTTTCCATGCACCGCCAAAACCCGCTGCCCGTCTACCTCTTTGAATTCGTGCGAGATCCCAAGCGCCTGCATACAGGCGAGAGTCGACTGGCAGTCCGCGCCGGTGGAGTAGTTGTGGATCAGAGACTCGCCTTCAGCGATGGAGGTGAGCATCGCGAAGCGGTGAGAGACTGATTTATCGCCCGGCACTGTCACGACGCCGTGAAGTCCCTGTACCGGTGAGATAGATTCGACCATGGAAACCGTATTGTAACGTTGCGTCCTAGCTACGGTATCCGAGCTTGTCGCCTTCGAACCTGGCATCTTCCCCAGACTCGCGAAATAGTGCCACCGCCAGTGCGGCCAGTTGGAGGAAGAGGACGGTCACCCAGATACTCATGGCTTTCGAAGCGCATCTGGACCACCGAAGCGGAAAATTGTAAGTCCGTGATAACACGAGATGCACAACACTTGTTGCGATCTGTTTGTGCCATGATCGATCCCAAATCGGTACCAACGATCCGTTTTGAACGGACCAGGAAAGCCCTGTACCGAGGTTTTGGCCCGACCAGGAACCCGGTGCTAGCATGAAGCGTGGCAAAGCTCGGCAACGCCTGGAAGTACGCAAAACCGGCGATGAAGTACGCCAATGTGGACAATGCCCGCAAGTTCGCCGCGCACATGGTACCCCATGTGGTGCGCCCGGCGCAGATCATCTGGAACAAAGCCATAGGAGCGATCTTCCTGCTGTTCGCAGTGCTGTTCTTCGGCAATGCATACCGCTATTTCCAGACCCTCCACAGCGATTCTCCAGCTGCTCTTGGCCTCGTATTCTCTCTTTTCCTTGGCGGGGTGATGGGCTTCTTCGGGGTGGTTTCGTTCCTGAAAGCACGCCGCCTCTCCCGCCGATAGCCGAGAATGGAAGTTGGCTTCCATTCACATCATCGGTGCCGGCCTGGCCGGCTGTGAGGCCGCCTTCCAGGCTGCTGAAGCGGGCATTCACGTTGTACTCCATGAAATGCGCCCGCACAAACGGACGCCCGCGCACAAAACAGATTGCTTCGGCGAGCTTGTCTGCAGCAACTCCCTCAAGAGCGAACAGGAACATTCCGCGCCCTGGCTTTTGAAAACTGAAATGCGACGGCTGGGCTCTCTGCTGATGCGGGCTGCCCAAACGGCACGGGTACCGGGCGGCCATGCATTGACCGTGGACCGTGAGGTCTTCTCTGCCGAGATCACCGAAGCGATTGAGTCGCATCCTGGGATTGAGGTCAGACGGGGGGAAGTCAGCTCCATCCCAAGTGAGGAGGTCGTGGTGGTCGCGACCGGTCCGCTCACGAGCGAGGCGCTGGCTCAGGATATCGCCCGGATCACCGGCTCAGACCGGCTTTTTTTCTACGACAGCATCAGCCCGATCGTAGCGGCCGATTCGATCGATATGTCCGTCGCCTTCCGGGCTTCGCGGTACGGCAAGTCGCTGGACGGGACGGACGACTACATTAACTGTCCTTTTAATAAGGACCAATACCACGCATTTGTGGACGCCCTGCTCCAAGCCGAGTTTTACGAGTCGCATATTCCGGAAGATAAGACGCCCTACTTCGAAGGGTGCCTCCCGATTGAAGAGATTGCCCGCCGCGGGCGTGAGACGCTCCGGTTCGGACCCATGAAGGCGGCTGGACTGGACGATCCCCGGACAGGCAGATGGCCGTACGCGGTGGTGCAGCTTCGCCAGGAGAACCAGCGGGCGGACAGCTACAACCTGGTTGGGTTCCAGAACCACATGAAATTCGGAGACCAAGCCCGGATTATGCGAATGATACCTGGGCTTGAGAAGGCCGAGTTTCTGCGCTTCGGACAGATGCACCGGAACACGTACATCAACTCCCCTGCCCTGCTGAACGCCTCATTGCAGCTTAAGAATGAGAATCGAATTCTATTCGCAGGCCAGATTTCCGGGGTAGAAGGCTATGCGGAATCGATCGCGACCGGGTTGATCGCGGGGGCGAATGCGGCACGCCTCGCCAAAGGGGAGGATCCGGAGGTTTATCCGCGAGCAACGGCGCTTGGCAGCCTGTGTCACTACATCACGCACGCCGATCCGAGGCATTTTCAGCCGGCCAACATCACCTTCGATCTGCTGCCCTCTCTCGATGAAGCGGCCAAGCGGAGGTTCCGCCACGACAAGAAGGCCCGGCACGCGGAAGTGTGCCGACGCGGGATCGAGGCAATGAGCGAGTTTTTAGATGCCAGCCATTCGCGACAGCATTGCGAAGTATCTCGCTGAACTGGAGCGGCGGGGTGCTTCGACGCATACGCTGAGGAGCTATGGCTCGGACCTGGAACAGTTCGCCGTATACTTCGAAGCGGCCGACGAGGGAGCTCCCGCTGTCGAGCAACTCGATCTGGCTTTGCTTCGGGAGTGGCTTTCGGGGCTGTACGACACCGGCCTGACTCCGGTTAGCATCCGGCGGAAGCTGGCGTCCTTGCGGGCGATGTTCAAGTTCCTGCTGGTGGAAGGCGACCTCAGCAGGAACGTGACAACCAGGCTTCGGCTCCCGAAGGCGGGGCAGCGCATTCCGGCCGTGATGAGCGCGGAAAAGACCAATAACCTGCTGGATGCAGCACAGGAATCGGCCAAAGAGCGGGATCTGGCGCTGCTGGAATTGATTTATGGCTGTGGGATCCGAGTAGGTGAGCTCGTGGGGATCAACCTGGAAGATCTGGATCTCATCGAAGGCTGGCTGCGGGTCCGCGGGAAGGGAAACAACGAGCGCCAAGTACCGGTAACGGGGCTGGCCTTGGCGGCGGTGGAGCGTTACCTCGGCGTCAGGCGGCCGGTGCCCGGACACGCTGCGCTGTTCCTGAACTCCCGGGGACTGCGGCTGGGAGATCGCGAGGTACGGCGGATCGTGAAGAAGTACGCCGTCCTCGCGGTGGGGGATTCGAGTGTTCATCCACACAGCTTTCGGCACGCTTATGCCACTCATCTGCTGAGCGATGGAGCAGACCTGCGGGCGATTCAGGAATTGCTGGGCCATGCATCACTCTCCACCACCCAGAAGTACACGCAGGTGTCGCTCAAGGACCTCATGGCCGTTTACGACAGAGCTCATCCTAAGGCTTAGAGAAGCCAAAGCGGGCAAAGATCGCCTGGGCCTCCGGACTGAGGAGAAACTTCAGGAACTTGCGGGCGGCGTCCTGATGGGAGCTCCCGGCGACGGTCCCGGCCTTTTGGACGATGGGGTCATGCCACTCGGCGGGTAGGAGATCCGCGTCTTTACCCTGCAGGAGGGAATCAGATGTGAGTACGACATCTGCATTTCCGCTTTCGAATATTTGCAGGGTCTGACGCACATTCTCTCCATATACGCTCCT
>JAOAPP010000258.1 GCA_025462985.1 Bryobacterales bacterium
GACAACAACGCCGACATGCAGCACCTCGAGCCCGACGATCGCCCACGCGATAATCTGCAGTCTCGCGGCATTGTCCCCGACGAATGGATCGCCGGCGTTCACCGTTTCGACAATCGCAAGAAGGCGCGAAAAGACAAGGTGGACTACAGGCGCGCCGAGAACGCCGATGAGCATGATCCCGCGCATCGAGAGGAGAAGCCTGCCGTTGTCAGCCATGGGTACGACGCCGAGCGCGTGCATCACGAACGGGCCCGCGACGAGGGTGGCGACTAGCAGCGCCAGGATGAGAATGCCAATGGTGGCATTCAGCTTTATGAGCAGACGAAGCACTGTTCGCGACAAGGCGAGAAACCTGTCGGATCGGTAAAGCGTAGATGTCATTGTGTTTCCGCCTTTGATGAATGTATTATCGCTTATCGATAAGACAATTATCGATTCTCGTCAACAGTACGTCGATATTCGATAAGAAGTTTCACGGCCCCCTCTAAGGAGAGTCAAATGAAACGCATCACCATGTTGATCCTCACTTCATTATTGTCGATTCTCCTTCTCTCGTTTCATCTGACCCAGGATGCACTCCGGGCAGAGCCAGGAACCCGGGCAGCGAGCACCGGCAACCTTACGGTCATAGTCATTCTTCTCGCGTATCTGTGCGGAACGGTCCTTCTCGCGAACAGACGTTCCGGATACGTCATCATGTTGATCGGCGGCCTCTTTGCGGCAGGCATGCCTGTCTTGCACTTCACGGCACCACGGTTTGGATTGGTCGCCAGACCCGGCCAGGGCTTTTTCGTGTGGACGATGATTGCGCTTGGCGTTCTTGGACTCTTTTCGGTTATTCTCTCCGTTGGTGAACTATGGCGCTACAAGCGCGGCGAATGATGTGATGGCGTTCGCTTGCGGCATAACAGGGCGAAATGACGGCAAGCGATGATTCTCACGTAACGATCCACATGGCGGCGAGTCTCGATGGCTTCATCGCCCGAAAGGACGGTCGCGTTGATTGGCTCGAAACCTCAGACGAATTCATCGGCGGGAACACCCTCGAGCCAGGATTCGTGGAGGCGTTCCTCAAGACCATCGACTGCTACGTCATGGGCTCGCGAACCTATGAGACTGCGCTTCGGTTTGAAGCCCAGGGGTTTGGGTGGTCGTACGGCGACAAACCCACCTTCGTTCTCACGAGTCGCGATTTGCCAAAGACACGCGATAGCATCGAGTTCTACTCAGGCGATCTCGCGCAGCTCGTGAATGAGCGCTTGCGGCCAACGTTTCGGAATATCTGGTTCGTTGGAGGCAGTGTGGTGTCGGCTGAATGCCTTCGCCTCGGGCGGGCGATTTTCTGCCGTCCACCGCACACGCGTTGATCGTGCGCCGCGCGCACCCGTACATACGCGAGCCGGAGAATTTGCGCTGTCTTTCGCCGCGCTCGGTTTATCGAGGAGCGCGATAAGAAAGCATGCAGTCTAAGCCGGCATCACGATGTCGTTCTTCCCACTTTCGAGGTTTCGATGCGCGTCGCTTCCACTCTTTGTTCGGTGCTCCCCGTACTTGGGCTCGTTCTGGCTTCAGCCTGCAGTGATTCTGCATCCTCCACTTCACCCAGCGTGCCTTCTCCGGTGTTTTCCGGTGGCACTGGTGGTGGTGGTACAGGTGGCGGCGGAACTGGCGGTGGTGGCGGCGTCGCTCCAACACCACCACCTCCATCCATGACGCCTGCACCTGCACCGTCAGGCGGCACGCAGATCCCGCCATCGCCTCAGGTTGACGGACCAGCGTGGTTCTTCTCTCAGGGCGGCAGCATTGCAGGCCCGATGACGGCGAACATCAACTTCGACGCGATGCAGAACATGTCTCCCGGTGGCATCAGCGTCGGCACCAGCCGCACAGGAGTAGAGCTCGTCTACAACGTCAGCAAGAAAACACCGCTAACCATCACCAACATCACGTTCCTCGGCGCCAACCCGGGTGACTTCTCGATTCCTGCGGCGGATCTCGCCGCGGCGGCGACGACGGTTCTCGCTCCGAACAAAGGCGCAGTAGAGTTGTTGCATGTGGTCTTCACGCCGACAGGTGAAGGCGTTCGCACGGCAACACTGCAAGTGACTTCGGCCGCCGGCGTCGCGCAGATCTTCCTGACAGGCACGGGACTTCCGCAGAGGCCCATACTCGCAGGCTTCGGTCCGCTGAACTTTTTCCTTCAATCAGCGCCGGCCAATCTCGGCATCACGAACACTGGCGGCCAAACTCTTTCGCTCAACTCGTTCAGCATCGGAGGGGCGAATCCCGAAGCCTTCGCATTCTTTACGGCAAATAACGGCTTCAGCAACTGCTTTCCGGGCATACTGCTCGCACCGAAGAGCTTCTGCTTCATGGCAGTCGGGCTGGCCCCCGGCGCAACCGCTCCTTCGACCGCAACGCTCATCTTCGTCACGAACGATCCCGTCAATCCGACGCTCGAAGTCGCGCTGACGCTTTCACCATAGTCTCCAACACGAGCTTCGTTCGCACGCCCAGGCCGGTCACCGGCCTGGGCGTTGCGATATATAGGGTAGTACGCGTTTGCCTTTACCAGCGACGACTACGATCTTCTGCGCATGTCGGAGCGGCAGTACACGGATGAGGAGATTTCCACGATCTTCCGATTGGCGGCGGAAGGTCCTCCGTCTCCGACACAACAGCTATCGCGCGTTGATGGGTTGACGCTCGCCGACCTTCAGGCAATCGGCCACGAGGTGGGCATCTCTGCCGATGCAGTTGCCCACGCTGCGCAAACGCTCGAGGTAAGGCAGGGCGCAGTGTCGAAGAAGTTTCTGGGCCTGCAAATTGGCGTAGAGCGTCGAGTGACACTTCGCCGCCATCTTACGGATGAAGAGTGGGAGCGACTGGTCGTACAGCTCCGCGATGTGTTCAAGGCGCGCGGGAAAACAAAATCTGACGGCTCTCTCCGTCAGTGGACTAACGGGAATCTCTACGTTCTCATGGAGCCGACTGTAACTGGCGGCCGCATTCGTCTCGGCTCACTTCATGGTGGGGCAGCCGCTTCGATAAGGCTTGGACTCGTCGCACTTGGGGCAACGCCCGTTCTTGCGATCGCGAACCTGGTTGGCGCTCACCTGGCAAGTCCGGGAGCCATAGCGGGAATCTTCGCTGGTGGTTTGTTCATGCTCGCAAACGGCGCGTTGAGAGTGCCGAGCTGGGCTCGCCTTCGGGCGCGGCAAATGGAAGGCATTGCGGCGCAGCTTGCGCTTCCACCCGGTTCAACTACCCTGCCGAAACCGGACGAATCACCACCGGTTTAGGTATTACTTGTTGGACGTGAACAGGCACCTGTCATAGCCGGCACGCGGGCGAGAACACAATGCT
>JAOAPP010000262.1 GCA_025462985.1 Bryobacterales bacterium
CACGCAGTTCTGCTCGAGCGGTGCTTGGTCAAACATCACTCCGATGCGAAATTGGCGTGTCAAAAGATTGTTGAGCGTTTGGGCCAGCGCCAAGCCCCCCAGCCGCTTCTTGTCTGGATTGAGTAACGCATTGTTGGTGCCTTGGATGTGATCCATCGTGGTGTTGTAGGGATCGCTGGATGAAAAATTCCATCCCTCATTCCCGATTTCCATGCGGAATGAGGAGCGGTATTTGCGGAAGGCGCCGTCGCGTAGCGACTCGATGCCCGAAGTAGCCAGCGGTCCGCGGTACCCCCAGATTGGGTCGTCGCCTGGATCGATCAGCGCCCAACTCAAATACAGCACGTGGTCCATAAGGTTGCGGCCGACTTGCTGGCTCGTGTTGCAGATGCCCTTGCGCCCGTTCGACATTAGGAGAAGTTTCGCGTTTTCGATCGCATGCGCCGCCAGAACATACAGCTTCGCGGTAACCGACTTCGTCTCCTTCGTCAGAGCGCCGCTCGCATCGCGCGACCACATCAGGTAGTCGATTTTGGTAACACTCTGGTTTGCGACCGTAATATCGACGGCGACCGATTGATAGCTTACAGTGACGTTACCGGTATCGAGCGCCTGGCCCAGGGTGACGGTTGGGTCCCACTTAGCCTGGATGGGACAGATGGGGATGCAATTGGTGTTGCCGGCGCAAACGCGGCGATCCTGATAGGGCTCGGAGTTTCGCCCCTGAGGGGTCGGCGTCACAAAGACGTCGTACATCTGCTGGTCGAGGTCGCCGTCCAGCATCCCAGGTACTTGAAGTCCAGCAACCCCTGTGCTGACCGTCTGATCGACGATGCTCATCGGGATAGGACCCATCGGGAATTGGTACCCCAGCGGGAAATTGAGGCCGACCACTTCCAGCGGCTCTTGCTGCACCGTGCTGGCCGCTACGCCAATCGCCGTTTCCGCCTCAGCCCACAGTCCCTGCATCTCGGTGTAGGTAACGGGCCAGTCATAGGCCACATCGTACTTCGTCTTCATCAGCAGATCGTTTTCCAGCTCACGAAGTGAAGTCCCCAGCCAGTGCCACGATGTTCCGCCACCAATGCGCTCATACGTACTCGAAAATTGCAGGCCGCGTACATTGCTTTTGTCGTCAGGGGGTGCATTTTTTCCAGTAGCCTGTAATTGGACGAGATAGCTCGTATCGGGTGCGCCACCGAGACCTAGCACCGTCGCCCGCGGAGTGGGGAGATCTGCCGGATTAGGCTGGCTGATCGCGCCGTTTTTCGACTGCCGCCCCGCAAGCGCAGAATAAGGCGCTTCCGGTGTCTTCGCCAAAGCGAGATAGAAGTTCTCCATGTACTGTTCGCGGCTGTCGGGCACCGCGACGCCAGCCTCGAGGATCAGCACCTTCTTGCCGGCTAAGCCGAGCTGCCAGGCAATCGTATTGCCGGAGACTCCGGCGCCGATAATGACCACATCATAGTGCGGAGTTGCTGTGCTCATTGCCCGCCCCCGTTGCTGCTGTTTACGCCGAAATTGGACAGTGGTCCCGGCGGCTGACTCCAATAGCCAAAGGTAAAGGGACTGAAGCCCATCGTGTGGGATTGCATGACGTTCCAGACCAGTCCGTTGGTATACGCTTCCGAAGAAATAATCTGTAGGGGCGTTGGCGGAAAGCCGCCGCCGCCTTGCCTGCCGGGGACATACCAAGCGCCGAGATACCACATGGCGACGATGCTTTCCGCAATCAATGCCTGGCTCGAGGGAGAGGCCGCGCTCGTTTCCAGCAGCGCATCGGCGATGGCCTGTGGCGGCTGAGTTTTGATCGCGAGGAACGCTTCGAGCAGCGCAGACATGGGTGTCGCCCCCACCTGCGCCACAGCAAACTCGTAGTAGGTACGAGCCAGTCCAACGGGGTCGATTTGCGGTTTGAGGAAGCTGGAAGAGAACCCCGTCAGGGCCGCCGACATGTCGGCGAAGTCCTGAACGTCGGCCTCTGGTGCATTGGTGGATGGAACTGTCATGTCTCAGCCTTTCTACTGCGCACGCTGCAGGATGTAGGTAAAGTCGCTCGGTACGGGAACGGTCATCGTGGCGTTGTTGTGGCACAGGATGCATTGCGACGTAACGTTCGGTTGCGGGGGCTTGTGCTGGAGATAGGTTTCCAGCGTCGTGTTGGCGAGGAACGTCGGAGCTGGTGTGCCTAGCGGATCGCCCGGCACGGCCGCGCAACTGCCCGGGTTCGTCGGCCACATGGTGCTGATCAGCTTATAGTTCTGCCAAACGGACTTAGGATTCACGCTGGCGAGCAGTTTCTCGGCGTCCGCATTGCGAGCCGACGCGCTCACTGCATAAATCGGCAGATTGAACAGATCGTTCCTCACCACCTGTGTGTGGAATTTGCTGATCTCCGCCGGATTCCACGGTCGCGGCGGAATCTGGTTAACCGGGCAATCCGCGGCCTTGCACTGCGGGTTGTAATAGTTGTACTTTGCTTTCAGATTCCCGGTCTTCACTTCCTCATCGGTCGGCGCATTATCTACGTGCTCGAACGTTGACCAAGCCACTGCGAAGCGGACTTCGTCTTGTGCGCAATATGCAGGCCGACCAGGCCCATCGTTTGCACCTTGCAGGACGCGGGGTACTTCGGGTTCACCGACGCCGGCGAACAAACCAGAACATCCTCGGAGTGGAATCGCGGCTTGTCGCACGCCTGAATCACCTTCCAGGACGACTTGACCATGATCGCCCCCTCCACGCCTGGAGCCCCGGAAGAGCCGTTTGTGCCACAGGTGAACTTGACCGGCGGCGTGAACACCTTTTGTCCGGCCTTGGAGTACAGGGAGTTGTTCACGATGTAGTCGAACATCGTTTTGTTGATCAGGATTTCGAAACGTGTGTAGCTTCCGTCCTGATCGATCAGTGGACCTGTGTTGAACGGTTGGCTGGCGTCGGTAAGCACCGTCGGCGTCTTGCCAACCTGGGTGAGTACGCGCATTCCAGGTTTATACAGGGTCTTCCCGGCGCCCGGCGGCGGTTGCGGAGGACCATTCCATGTAGGCTTCTTTCCTCCCGGGAGGAAGACGTCACGGACATCGCGGTAATGCTCCCATACCGTGTCGTTGTCGCCATCGGCTCCGATCGTCTTGCCGGGGTCGGCATTGCCGTCAGCTCCCACCGGCCAGTTCAGCGCCACGAAGCTATTCCATGAGTAGACGTCGAAGTCGGGCTGCAGCGTATCGAGCGAAATCGTCTTCGCCGTAACATTAACATCCCCGGGAATTGCCGGGCTCAGGACGATCGGCGGTGGCGCTGAGGGTGTTCTCGCTGCGGGGGGTAACAACAAAGCGGCGAAAACGAGTATCTGCTTTTTCATGGCTCCTCTGGGTCTTCTTAGGCGATGAAGGTGCGGAACAGCGGTTCGAAGTTGCCGGGCGCAGGTTCGAAGGGCGAATCGACAGCCTGTTGAAAGGTGAAATGGTTTGAAGGGTCCCACTCTTTTTTGATCCTGGCGAGTTCATCACAATTCCCGCCGTAGTACTCCTTCTTCCAGTTGGTGAGCAGGGGATCGATGTAGTTCACGTAGGCGCCTTGATCGTGCGGCTTCATCGCTTCGCCTAACGCATATCCCCAGTCAACGTTCTGCAACATCTGGTCGGAGTTCGACCAGATGGACTTCACTTCCCACAGGAAGCGCGCCTTGCGGTGCCAGAACGCCGTGTCCTGCGTACCAACCTGCTCGACCTTTCCGCCCATGTGCGTCCAAACCAGCAGGCTGTCGGGCGAAGGTGCGCCCGCCATCGCTTCGCTCAGTGTCGTAATCGCCGGCGGTGTAAAAGCTTTTGGAGGCATAA
>JAOAPP010000347.1 GCA_025462985.1 Bryobacterales bacterium
CCACTGTTCATGCCAGCCTTCGCTGGACGCACACTTCTCAGGACTAATCCCGTGCAGCGACCGAGCGACATCGCAGTTTGCGCAAATGTGAGCCGATCCGCCATGCCATGACTTGTAGTGGCTCGAGACAAAGGTCATGGGCCATCGGCAGAAGACGGCGTTGACCCCGCCGAGCTGCGATTCCTTGAGCGAAAGAAGAACACAACGAAAAGGAGTCTGGCGTCGCGCCGGCGACTTGCCGTCTAGTTCAGCCTTCGTGACATTCGGGGTATTGCCGGCGTCTGATACGCTTCACGTCATGCTGCGATGCCTCATGGCGCTACTGGCTGTGGTCTCGACTTCCGAATCTACAACCGCCGCTGCGGACGCTAGGAAGCTGACTGGTGATCGCTGGTCCATCGGCAATCAGTTCCTTGAACGAAAGATCATTTTCACTCGGCAACACGGGCTTCAAACGGCCAGCTTGCTCTACAAGGTCACGGGGCATGATTTCATCGCCAATGGCAAAGGGGCATATCGCATGGCCGGGGAGTTCAGCTTTCTGGCTGACGGCGATGAGCTCACGGGCAAGAGTTCATTCGTTCTGAGCGGGTCCCATGTTTCGGCCCTGGACGGCGGACGACTGCTGAGGGTTGACCTCTCGAACGTTCATGCTCACTTGGACGTATCCGTGTTCTACGCCGTGTACGATGAGCATCCTGGGATACGGAAATGGATCACAGTAACGAATCGCGGGACGACAGCGCGTTACCTTAGTCGGTTCTGCTTTGAAACGCTCGATGCAGGCCCTGGCGCGGTATCGGATCTGGAGGTCTCGGGTGGGTATGGCGGAACACCTCGAGAGCCGTTCTTCACTGGCCGTGTATCGGACCCTGCTGTTTTTATTCGCAATGCTAAGACGGGGGAGGGCTTCGCGATTCTGAATGAAGCGCCGGGGTATCTGAAGCGCACGGAGATTGGCTCCGGCTGGTCGGAGCGCTTCCTGGTGATGTACGACACAGATCTGTTTCCGTTCGGGCGAACGCTCGAACCTGGTGAGACGTTCGAATCCGCAAAGAGCTCGCTCGTGTTTTTCTACGATAATCACGACCTGAACGATCCCCGCTGGGTTGTCCCGCGATATGAAGCACGCGTCATTGCACGGCGGCATGGGACAGGACAGCCGGCCTGGATCTTCAACACATGGGAACCATTTCTGCGCAATATCAACCAGCAGACCGTTGGGGAACTCGCGCCGGTAGCACACGAGATCGGACTGGATGTTTTCACGATCGATGATGGATGGCAACTGGAATACGGGTCCAACGATTTCGATACGACCAGATTTCCGGCGGGGTTCCAAGGTGTGAAAGCGATTCTTGACCGGAACCATTTGCGGCTCGGGCTATGGGTTCCACTGGCAGCGATCAGCACCCAGGTTCCCGACTACAGATCACATCCCGAATGGGTGTGCCGAGATGAACACGGCGTTCCGAAGTTCACGGGGACAGCTGCGGGACAGCGGGCGGTGATGTGCCTTGCGAGCGGGTATCGAGACCTGGTACTAAAACGCCTCACTCAGTTGATCGAGCGGTACCATCCCGCGTACATCAAAGTGGACCTCACGACAGTGTTCAACGCGTATGGAGAGCAGCCGGGTTGTTACGCAATGAATCACTCGCATAACGGGTGGGCAGAATCCCTGACGCGAATTTACGAGGCGCTCGAGTACATCGGAGACCAGCTCTACCGGACACACCCCGAAGTACTGATTGATTACACGTTCGAGCTTTGGGGAGAGAAGCATCTGATTGATCCCGCGCTGCTCGGGGCCGCCGATCTTGACTGGCTGAGTAATGTGAACGACAGCGAACCGGACGCGGCAGGACCGCTCAGCGCCAGGATGCTCCTCTACACGCGTGCGCTGTCAATACCGGCGGAAACGATGCTAATCGGAAATCTGCGCGCTCCGACTCCCTCCATCGAAGAACGGTTGGCAACGGAGCTAGGTGCTGCGCCACTGCTGCTAGGCGACTTGCGCAAGCTGTCCCCAAGTGAACGCGGCTGGTACGGCGAGAAGATCCGCTGGTTCAAAGATCTACGGGGCCGTGTGGCATTGAACGATTCGTTCTTCCCACTCGGAAGCTGGCTGCAGCCGAATGCCGCAGCGTGGGATGGATTTGCACGACTCAGCCGCGACTCGGACGGAATGATTGTGCTGTTTAGAAACCAAGGCAGCGGAGAAGACGCTGAGATCCGCTTGCCTGTCGCGGCGGGCATTGCATATCGAGCGAAATCGGTGATAACGGGTCGGAGTCTTGGCATGATTAGCTCAGACGAGCTTGCGCGAGGTTGGAAGGTGAAATTACCGGCTCCTCACCGGGTAGAAATCATCGAGCTGGACCTTGGAACGAGAACTGCGACCGATACCGCGCCGGCGAGAGCGACAGCGCCCGCGAGGAGAAATGCGCCGGTGAACAGTCCCGTTCCTCGGACAATAAAGCCGGTCACAGCAGGCCCGATAATGCCGGCGCAATTTGCGATCAGGTGAACGAACCCACCAGCGGCACCAACATATTCGCTCTGCACAAGCTCGTGGATGAGTGCCCAATAAATTGCGCCGGTGAGATATATGAAGAGGACAGCCGATGTCATGAATGTCACTGCCCAGGCGAGCGTAGCTGCCAGTCCGGACAAAATGACGAATACAGCAGCAGCGGCAAGCGAAATGACCAGGACAAGTTTTCGCGCGCGCAACACATCATGTATCGCGCGGGATATCAGGTCGCACACTAAACCACTGGCGATAAGCCCGACCGTGCCGAATAACCAAGGAATCGTATTTACAAACGCCATATCCTGGATACTCAAATGGCCTGAGATGGTCAAGTAGCTAGGAAACCAAGTTAAAAAGAAATAGAGTATGTAGGAGTATGCGAAAAAAGCGATGGCGGTTGCGATCACGCCTGGCTGCTTGAGATAGAACCATAACTTCGGTGTGGGGTTATTTGCTCCGTTACGAGTGCTAATTGTTCGCCGGTCCCCGACAGCAATCATCCAGAAAAGCGTCCAGAGCAAGCCGATCGCTCCGAGGGCGATAAACGAAGCGCGCCAGCCGCATTTCAGGGCAAGCCAGCCGACGATCGGGCCGGCAACCGCGCCGCCGAGGGGTGTGCCGCAGTTGGCGAGCCCAATGGCGGTTGCAATCTGTTCACGTGGAAACCAATTGCGCACCGCCTTGTTCGCCGCTGCCGCGAAAGGTCCCTCGCCAAAGCCGAATACGACGCGCACGAACAGCAAGGAGACGAAGCCGGTCGCAGTGGCGGTCAGGCCGCAAAAGGCCGACCACACCGTCATGGCCACAGTGAAGACGCGTTTCGGCCCAAGTACGTCGGCGGCGTACCCGCCGATGAAGTTGAACAACGCGTAGCCGGCGAAAAAGGCGCTGAAAATAATTCCCATTTGCACCGCGTCCAGCTTTAGATCCCGCATCAGAAGGGGCGCTGCAACCGACACCGCCGAACGATCCATGTAATTGATCATTCCTCCGGTGAACAGGAACCACACCGGGACCCAGCGGCCACGCTCACCCACCGTTACTCGGAAATGCGCCCGCTGCGCGACGCGTGCTTACGGGAGTCTTGGCTCGTTGCTCCGGCGTAAAGGATGCGGTCATTGGCTTCGAGCATCCTCGCATGGAACCTCACGGCATCGGGGTGGAAGTCGGAGCGTGGAGCAGGCTCAAGGACGAAATGCCCGTAAGCATCCTTGCCGCGCACCAATGTTGCGCTATCAGAGGTGCCGGCGAGCTGCTTCACATACGTCGGCAGGTAACGGACCGCGAAACCGATACGGCGCTCGGCGCCCGTGTTCGGCTCCGAGCCGTGCACCAGCATTACATGATGAAGCGACATTTGGCCTGGCGACAAGACGATATCCACCACCTTTGAAGCGTCAACTTCGACAGCGATCTCCTGTCCGCGGCTCAACAGATTGTCGGGCGCGAAGGTGTCCTGGTGAGGCAATTGTTGGAGTCTGTGTGTTCCCGGGATTACGCGCATGCATCCGTTTTCCTTTGTGCTGAACGTCAGCGCGACCCAGGCTGTAACGATATCCGGCTTGGAGAGACCCCAATATGTTGAGTCCTGGTGCCAGGTGACGCGCGCGGCATCATGAGGATTCTTGATAAAGAATCCCGAGCCCCAGCACAGAATGTCAGGCCCCAGGATGGATTCAACGCGGTCGAGGATGCGAGCGTCGCGTATCAACTCGTTCAGGCAGGTCAAAAGGAGGAGCGGTTTGCGGTTGAACGGCGCGGGCAGC
>JAOAPP010000290.1 GCA_025462985.1 Bryobacterales bacterium
GAGATCACGGGCGAGATCATCGAGAAGGGCAAGGATGTAGAGTACCTGAACATTGGCGATCTGGTGACTGTTCCGTTCAACGTTGCTTGCGGACGATGCCGCACTTGCCGTGAGGAACAAACCGGCATTTGCCTTAACGTCAATCCATCGCGAGCCGGTGGTGCGTACGGGTATGTGGACATGGGCGGCTGGGTCGGGGGCCAGGCGGATTACGTCATGGTGCCGTATGCCGACTTCAATCTCATCAAGTTTCCCAATAAAGAGCAGGCGCTTTCGAAGATCAAGGATCTGACCATGCTGACCGATATTCTGCCGACCGGTTTCCACGGCGCGGTAACAGCCGGTGTCGGCGTGGGGTCGATCGTATATGTCGCGGGCGCAGGTCCGGTCGGTCTCGCGGCGGCTGCTTCGGCGCAGATTCTGGGCGCTGCGGTCGTGCTGATCGGGGACATGAACGATGCCCGGCTGAACCACGCCAAGTCGGTCGGATTCGAGCCGATAGATCTTCGCAAAAGCGACAAGCTGGAAGAACTGATCGAAGCAGTGGTCGGCGAGCCCGAGGTAGATGCGTCCATTGACGCAGTCGGCTTCGAAGCCCGCGGTCATGGCGCGCAATCCGCGAACGAGGCGCCGGCGACAGTGCTGAATTCGCTCATGGCTATCACCCGGGCTGGAGGCGCAATCGGCATTCCGGGCCTGTACGTCACCGAAGATCCGGGAGCGACGGATGAAGCGGCGCAACAAGGCAACCTGCGCATGCGCTTTGGATTGGGCTGGGCCAAGTCGCATCGTTTCTCCACTGGCCAAACGCCCGTACTGAAGTACGGCCGGCAGCTGATGCAAGCCATTCTGCACGACCGTCTGCCGATAGCGAAGATTGTGAACGCCACAGTTATCAAGCTCGACGATGCGCCCCAGGGTTATGAGGACTTCGACAAGGGCGCGGCGAAGAAGTATGTCTTGGATCCTCACGGGACAGTTGGGAAAGCCGCGTAAGCGAGATCACGAAAACAGCTGTAGCTGTTCATGTTTGGAAACGGCGGACTCCTTGGGTTTGCGGTCAAACACAGTGCGACCGTCGAGACTAGGGGAGATCCGCCGCTCGTGTGTCACCACGGCTTCGAAATCGGCGGCCGGTTCTGCGCGTTTCTCGACGGCACGGGTCAGCGAGTCCAGCCGCTTGAAACCGTCCAGCTTCTCTGACCTGCCGAGCTTCGCCGCCTCGAGAGAACGCCGCAGCAGCCCCAGCGACTCATCGTAAGTCTTAAGCGGAACCGGAAAGGGGTGTCCATCCTTGCCGCCAAGGGCAAACGAGAAGCGCGCCGGATCGGAAAACCGGCTTGGTGCTCCATGTACGACTTCTGCCACCAGAGCAAGCGTCTGCAGGGTGCGGGGGCCGAGATTTTCCGTCAGCAGCAGCGAAGCAAAATCTCGAAGCTGTCTCTCGTAGCTGAGGGTGAGCACTGCTCCGAGCCGCTTCAGATCCACATCGCTTGCCCGCACATCGTGGTTTCGAGGCAGCGTGAGTCTCCGAATGTCAGATAAAGTTCTGTCGGGCCTCTCGCTTGCGATCTCCAGCAGAGCTTCTTGTGCAGAGCGGGCCCGATGGTCCACCAGGTTCAGGATCTCGCCGGAATGCTGGCCCACAATGCCGGTGTGCGGCTCACAGGTGAAATCGCGCACGGACGCGGAATGCCAGTGATAGCGGCGGGCGAGTCCCGACGCTTCATTCAGTCCCTGCTGAACAACTGCCCAATCACCCGCGGCCGTCACGATAAACGAATGCAGATAGATTTGAAAGCCGTCTGCGATGGCATTGTTGTCAACCTTTGCAGTGAGGCGGCTGGTGCGGACAAGAGACAGGCCATCCAGTCCCGTGGAATCCGCAAGCGCCAGCAGCTCTGAAGGTGTTTTCCGCGACTGCTTCCCGCGTCCGCCGCAGATGAACAACCCAAGTTCACCGGCGCGGGATTGGAGACCGCGCTTCAAGGCTCCGATGACAGATGTGGTAATCCCCGAAGAGTGCCAGTCCATTCCCATCACCGCGCCCAAGGCTTGAAACCAGAATGGATCGCTCAAACGCGAAAGAAATTCAGCAGTGCCGTAATGGTGGATGATGCTTTCGGCAATCGCGGAGCCGAGCTTCTCCATGCGTTCGGCCAGCCATGCCGGCACGCGCCCGCCGTGCAGCGGAAGATCGGCAAACCCGGAGCGTTTCACTTACCTAATGGTAAACAGCCGGCCGCTACTGGGGCGTGTCCAGCGGATGCGTTGCCTTGCCGGCGAACTCGTTCTGCAACTGCAGGGTCTTGTTGTCGGCCTTGATAGCGCGAATCGCGCCGGCCACTTCGTGCGACCAGGCGTCCATGTCGAACTGGCCCAGCGCCTTGTTCGCTGGAGCACCGTCACCTGCGTAGTGATTGGGGAACCGCGCGTACCACCAGATGCCTGTGTAGACGTCCGAAGGCAGATCGAGACGTTGCAGATCGGCTCCGGATTCATCTTTGGCTCTATCCATGTGCACCAGGTCTGGCCGCGAAACCAGCGTGTGAGATGTTTCGGACTCCCCAGCATGCATATCGATCGTTGTCTTCTGAGCCGGACGGCCTTGGGCCCGTTCGGGATGGAGCATCACGTACACAACATAGTCGTGCGGAGACGCAAGTTGCGACTGTGCGAAGTAGGGAAGCAGACTGTTATTGCCGCCGTGACCATTCACAATCAGGATTTTCTTGCAGCCGTTACGGGCCATTTCGTCTGTGGTCGCCTGCAGTAATTGCAGCTGCAACGGGGCTGGGTAGGCGACTGTTCCCGGCTCGTGCCTGGCTTCAAATATCTGACCGAAGTAGTACTCGGGAAAAACGACCGCAAACTCCTCGGTCGCGCCGTGCAGCGCGGCGTAGCGCGAGTTGATCAGGTCGGTCCCAAGCGGCAGCTGCGGTCCGTGTTTTTCAAGAATGCCAAACGGCAGCAGGCAAACGCCGCCACTCTTCTGGATCGCTTTCCCAAAATCCTGTGCGGTGAGTTCTTCCCACTGGACGGAGAGCGTCTGTGCGCCGAGGCTCTGGCAGCACGCCAGGGTTGCCGCTAGCGCACACACGGCGAACTGAAGACCAGCTTTCATTCTCATTGTTTTCTACAATATCTTGAGTTCTTTGAAGGAACTTTCAAGCTGCCAATGAGGGCGAAAATGTCGCTTACCAGGCGTTCCGATCATCAGGGTTTCTTGGGTAATTGAAGCGCTGTGGCTCGAAGCGAGCGGATTCCTGAAAAGCCTCCGGGTCTCTTCCAATTCCTTAACCAAGTGGGCGGAAAAGTAAGAGAATTGG
>JAOAPP010000304.1 GCA_025462985.1 Bryobacterales bacterium
CGTCATCCGACAGCTATCCGGAAGGAGTACGATGCCTGATCGGCGGCGATGAGATCTCCTAGCCGCCAGTTCGCTGCTCCGTCTATTAAGGCCAATTCTGATTCCAGCTCTTCTGAGTTCGGATGAACTCTCGCAGCCAACGCTGGAAAGGCAGTCGCTAACGACTACCATAGTTGGAAAGGTGAAGAAGATTATGTCGTTGAACGAAACTACTGCACCCCACCAGCATGCCTCGACCGGCCCCCCTCTGCCGCAGCTTCCCGAGCCAAACCACGCTGAACGTGTCCGCACCCTCATCTCGCTAACCTCGATCGCCACTCTGTCGACAGTCTCCCGCAAGCATCCTGGATTTCCCTTCGGTTCCCTTATGCCCTTCGCGCTCGATTCTGCAGGGCGGCCGCTCTTCCTGATCAGCAACATGGCCATGCACACCCAAAACTTCAAGACCGACGCGCGATGCAGCCTGTTCGTCGCACAGGCGAACGCTGATGGCGATCCGCTCGGAGCTGCTAGGGCGACCCTGATTGGTAATACCGAGCCTGTGCCACTAGAGGAGACAGCTTCTGTTAGGGAGAGATACCTCGCTCGCCACGAGAATAGCCGCTACTGGGTTGAGTTCTCCGACTTCGGCTTCTTCAGGCTTCAGCCCATCGACATCTACTACGTTGGTGGCTTTGGCGTGATGGGATGGGTTGAGGTAGGGGAGTACGAACAGGCTGCCCCTGACCCGCTGGTCGAGGCGTCATCCGGGATTCTCGCTCACATGAATGCCGACCACGTCGATGCGATGATCCTGCTGGCCCGGTCACATGCGCAGCTTGAAGCGACCGAGGCAACCATGACTTCCATCGACCGCCTGGGATTCTCTCTTCGATTGAAGACGAAGGATGGTGTCAAAGGGGTTCGCATCAACTTTCTCCACGAGGTCGCTAATCCCCAGGAGACACGGCAAGTGCTCGTCGAAATGGTGCGGCAGGCCCGGCAAAAGAATATCGGCTGACCCAATCCGTGCAACTTCCAGGTGGTCGGCAAACAGGAACGTGAGCATTGAGAGGTGGCGGTTCGGTCCAACTCTACCCTCCTATTCGCGTGTCGTCTGCCGGGCCTGCCGGAATTCAATAGACCGCACCGACAGAATCATTCAAGTCAATTGCCGAGGCCGCTGACCTCGAACTAACCCGGCAGATCTCACGTAGAGGATCGCTTGATGCCGGAAGCAACATGAGCTAGCCGATGGCTCCGGTCACCTCGAAGTTCTTGCTGACGAACACGTGGTGCGGCCAACGGATCTTAATCATATGGACGGCGTACGAGCCGTCGCTCAATTTCAGTACACGATTGACGGTGCCGCCGGGGTACTTGACGAGCGCGGCGGCCTTGGCTTTGTCTGCTGCCTCTCCCGTGATGATCGTTCCCGTTCCCGGACGCCAGTTCTCCGGAACCTGACCTTCGACTCGCTGGTTCGGGCCCGATTGCGCCAACTTCTGTGCGCGAAGCACGCCCGTGATGCAACTTAAGTTGATGATCGCGAACGCAACGATCGCGGGCGCGACGGCTGTTTTCCGGGCAGGGATAGATCTGGCGAGCTTTCGGAAAAACATTATGAGCACTCCTGAGCATATGGCGCTTACCGTGTAGCAAGCCGTTACCGTCGCTCCGTCAAAGTTCTCTAAAGTTCTAATCCTCCCTGTTGTGACCAGCCGTTTGTCTTGCAGCCGATACGGCCCAGCGTTCTAGGGTTCGCAACGTGTTCGAATCGTCTGCCATAGGCTGTACGATAAGTGCTGCTGTCCTTCGGGCGGCTGACGAGCGCGGAGGCGCGGGGCCGTTCCGAGCGGATCGTCGGCCACCTGGAGATTATCTCTGGGTGGCGCATCACCTGGGAGCTATCCGGACGCAACTCCGGCCGGTTTTCCGCCTCGCGGGCGATGCATCGAGGACCGAGGTAGCAAACGGGGTTGCGTCCTCTGCCGTGCTGTCCTTTTTGCCACTGTTTTCGTTACATTGTATCTCCATCGTCACGTTAATGAGATGAATGGAATGGATTTCCAGATATGCTTAGCCGCAGAACGTTCCTGAACCTTGCCGTTTCCTCAGGTAGCGCCCCCGCTCTGAAGCCGCAGAATGTGGAATTTGTGCGTGCGGCTGGTAAACCTAAAAAGGTCATCATTGTCGGCGCTGGCATCGCTGGCCTGACGTCTGCGTTCAAACTCATGCAGGCGGGGCACGACGTTACTCTGCTCGAGGCCCGTATGCGCGTTGGAGGCCGCGTGCATACGCTGCGGGGACCTTTTTCCGAGGGCTTGTACGCCGAGGCGGGCGCGATCGATTTTGGGGATGGATATCCTCTCATAACACGCTTCATGCGGCTATTCGAATTGCCAGTCGTCGACGTGCCGGCGAGCCCGAAGGCGGTCATCTATGCGCGCGAGCATCGCTATGTCACGGCGCAAAACCAGGAGCCGGACTGGCCGTATCTTCTCCCGGCTGCCGAGCGGCAACTCGGTCGCGCTGGAATTTGGCAAAAATACATAGTCTCGGCATACACCCAAATCGGGGACCCGTCCGCGCATGACTGGCCTCAGGCTGTCGAACACAACTTCGATAACCGATCGCTGAATGATCTGATGCGACGCCGGGGACTCTCGGAAGGTGGGGTGGCGATGCTTCATTTCACTTTGTCCGGGGACGACTACGACCACGTGTCGGCGCTACAGAGTCTGATGACGGAATCCTTTATCGCCCGGAACCGGAAATGGATGAGAATACAGGGCGGGAACGATCAATTGCCCAGAGCCTTCGCAGCCAAGCTCGGCTCTCGCGTCCGCTACGGGGCCAAGCTCGCGAAGGTCTCGCAGAATGCTCGGAAGGCAAGTGTGTCCGTATTGCACGCTAGCGGACTACAGCAACTCGAAGCCGATCACGTGATCGTAACGATACCGTTTTCCGTTTTGCGTCACTGCGAGATCGACAGTTCGGTTTCGTCCGGGAAGAAAACAGCGATTCAGAAGATGCGGTATGAGTCCATTACCCGCGTTTACCTGCAATCAAGGACGAGGTTTTGGACAGAGCAGGACGTCGGCGGCAATGCCGTTTCCGACCTTCCTTTCTGTCCCGTGGTCGACCATACTGCCAGTCAGAACGGTACGCGCGGTATTCTCGAGGCCCAAATTGAGCACCACAAAGCGCAGGAGGTCTGGGCCATGAATCCCGATGAGCGTGTCAGTTGGACTTTGAAGTACATGGAATAGATCCATCCTGGGCTGACGTTGAACTTCGAGGGTGGGACCTCGTTCTCCTGGGATCACGATCCATTCGCTTTGGGTTCGTGGGCCTATTACGGCCCGGGAGAAATGACAACCATCTATCCACACGTTGCCTGGCCGGAGGGGCGCATTAACTTCGCCGGGGAACACACTTCCCCGCTAATGGGGACACTGGAGGGCGCAGCGCAATCAGGGATTCGCGCGGCGGGCGAGGTCGTTTCAGCGCAATCTTGAATTTGAAATCCCTCTTGTGACATCTTTCTTTCAGGCCGTATGACTCGCCGCAAACGCGTACGTGGCCACCTAACTTCCGCACGGTCGGCTACTCGTAAATTGGCGGCGTGACAGTCACGGCCTGGGTTCAGGGCCGAATTCTTCAACGTGCTGACGGATGCGATATCCAAGCTCAATGCCGTGCCTGACACCAGCATGGAAGAAAATCG
>JAOAPP010000310.1 GCA_025462985.1 Bryobacterales bacterium
GAGAGCTGTCCCCATCGCTAGATGCGCTTCGGCGAGATTCGAATCGAGCGCGAGCGCCCTCTGCGCCAATTCCATTTCTTTGGCCCAGGCTTCCTTGCCCGCCATGATCTGCCCGCCAGCCCAGCCATAGGTGTCAGCTAGTCCGCAATAGGCTAAAGCGAAGTTGGGATCTACTTGCAGCGCCTGTTCATAATAGTGAATTGCGTTGGTCCAGCCTGCGTGCGTGAACTTGGCGAAATGATAACGGCCCAGCAGGTAGAGACGGTGGGCTTCCGGGTTCTCGGTTGGCTTCTTCGCCATGGCGCGCGCCTCGTCGACACCTAGCTCTACCTGTAATGCCTGGACCACGCGTTGCGCCACGTCCCCTTGAACAGCGAGAATATCCTTCATATCGCGATCGTAGGTTTCGGACCAGATATGAAACCCATCCGCTACATTAATGAGCTGGGCGGTAATCCGCAGCTTGTCGCCCGCTTTCCGCACGCTGCCTTCCAATACCGCGTTGACGTGCAATTGCTCGCCGACTTTGCGGAAGATGCCGTCTTCGTTCTTGCCCTTGAAAGCAAAGGAGGAACTACGCCCCGGCACGCGCAGGCCCTTCACTTTCGTCAACATGTTGAGCAACTCTTCGGTCATGCCGTCGCTCAGATATTCGTCGCCTTTGTCTGCGCTCATGTTCACGAACGGCAGCACCGCGATGGATTTCTGCAAAGCTGAATCTGTAGCCGGCGCGCGCTGTCGAGGCGTGAGCGTGCTTTTCGTTGGCAAAGATTGATGAGCGACCCACCAACCGACTCCGACAACGACCAGGACAATCGCGCCGACCCAAGCCAAACGTGAAGCTGGGAATGAACGGCCGCTCACGCCCGTTTTTGTCTTCTTCATTCCGACTTCTGCTTTGGCCTCCTGCTCCCACGGCAGCACGATGCGAAACAAATCCATCGCCACGGAAATGTTCTTTAGCTCGACGGGCGCGAGCTTCTCGAAGCGGGCCTCCAGCGCGTTACGAATCTGCCGCTCCACGTCCATCGACACGCTAATCCCGCCCGCGCCCGCGAGCGGTTCGATGCGCGAGGCGATAGTCACTCCGTCGCCGTAAACATCGCCGCCGCGGTGCACCACGTCACCAATGTGAATGCCGATCTTCAGTTCGATGCGCCGCCCAGCCGTCACGTCGTGATTGCGCTTGGCGAGCGTGCGCTGGATTTCGATCCCACACTGCGCCGCTTCTAAGGCACTGTTGAATTCAATCAAAAAAGCGTCACCGATCGTTTTGATCTCGGTGCCGTTGAAGCGAGGAAAAATTTCACGGAGCAGCTGCCGATGTTCTTCTAACAATTCCAGCGCAAGCTTGTCATCGCGTTGTGCCAGCGCGCTGAAGCCCACCATGTCTGTGAACATGATGGCGGCGAGTTTGCGTTGTTCGCTACTGGCGCTCATTGGTCGACGTAGACGTTCAGATCGGCGCGAAAAGATTATCGGGCCTCACCGTTTAGGCGCTGTTTCCGGCACGACCAATTTCCCGACCAAGATGGCGAAGCGGGGGTCGTCGCGGATCGGATCCCACACCGGCTCGTCTTTGTAAAACACACCGAGCGCTCCCGTCGCCAGGCCGCGTTCCAGCCAGGAAAATGCCATCTCCTTGTCGTTCAAGGTCGCATAAATCTTGGCAATCCAGTGAGCCGTGCGCAGGCTGGCACCGGCTATCGTTTCCAATTCTTGAATACTCTGGAGCGCCTCCGCCTGCTTCCCCGACGCCGCATAAGCCATGCCGGTGCTGTAGACGAAGAGTGGATCACCTTTCCTTGCGTTTTTGGCTTTCTCGATCTCCGCGAACGCCTCGTTAAGTGCTCCGCTATGAATGTAGAGTCCTATTTCCCAGGTGGCGCTCAGCGCAGGGCCCAGTTCGTTGGCCTCATGCAACAGCTCGAACGCTCGCGCGTAGTCTCGCTTGAAGTAGTGAGGAATGGCTACCGCCCGCGCGATGACCGATGATAAGGGATCGAGTTCGCGAGCTTTCAACAGCTCCGCCGATGCTTCATCTAGACGCCCCTGTCGGATGAAGGAAAGTCCCAAATTATAACGCGCTACGGCGAGGTTCGGACTCAGTTCGAGCGCATGTCGTAGCTCTCTGTCGCCAACTGAGAAATTCGAAGGGGCGAAGCCGATGTAAACCAGACCAAGTGCTGCGTGCGCTTCGGCCAGGTTATCATCGAGCGCGAGGGCTTTGCGCGCCGCTTCTTCCGCTTGGCGCCGACCTTCGATAGGTGCGATCGAGCCATAGTATCCGAGGTTGGCGTACGCATCCGCCAAGCCCGCATAAGCAAGTGCATACTTACCGTCTTCCTGGAGGGCTTTTTCGTAAAAACTAACGGAAGCAAGCAGGTCGGCGTTCGTGCGCCGCTGCGCGGCTGCGCGACCTTGCATATAATATTGAAAAGCTTTGAGGTTCTCCGTAGGACGCTTCGCCAGTTGCTCCTGTTCGGCGCCGGTTAGCTTAAGGCGCAGCTTCTGCGAGACCTCTTTCGCGATCTCTTCCTGGACGGCAAATACGTCTGTCAGCTTGCGGTTATATTGCTGCCCCCACACCTGGCTATTGTCCTGCGCGTTGATCAGTTCGACGCCGATCGTTAGGCCGTCACCGCGTTGTCTGACCCGGCCCGTGAGCAACGTCTGCACCTTCAACTCTTTTCCCACCGTCGCCGCGTCCATCTCTTTCCCTTTGTAATGAAAGACTGAGTTCCGCGACATCACCTTGAGCTTCGGCAGCTCAGAAAGGCTGTTGATGATGCTTTCGGGGATACCGTCGCAGAGGTAATCGGTATTTGGGTCGCGATTCTGATTTTCAAAAGGTAGCACGGCGATGGATTTCTCCGGTAGGTTGGTTGGAGACGCGCTGCTGCTGTTTCGAGAACTATAACGTCCGATGAAAAACAATCCGACCGACAACGCAGCGGCAATCACCGTAACGTAAATCCAGGCGCGACGTTTCGAATAGGTGTGGTGAGCGACAGTCGAATCCACGCGACTGCCCGGACCAGCCTGCCCGGAGCGCGAGGCGAGAAGGTCTGCTTCTTCTGTCTGCTTGATCCCTTCCGGGGTCAGCTCGAATGCCCAGGCCAAAACCAGAGCGATGGGAAAGCCAAGCATCACCGCCATCACAACAACCTTCATCACCCATACCGGCGCTTCGAATGTCGGCAGAAGAATCGAGGCCGCTTGAATCGACAGCCAGGCCACCACCGCGTACGCCACTGCAACCTTGTAAACATTACGCCGCTTCAATTCAGCGAAAAAATTGCGGGCTTTCATCTCGGGCGCGCCGAGTATCTGCGGGCGCCATCCCGCTTACAACCTTTTCCCCGGGAGGTGACTTGAAGGGCAGGTATGATGAGCCAGCCAGTCTGCTCAGGCCGCTCCA
>JAOAPP010000331.1 GCA_025462985.1 Bryobacterales bacterium
GCTGGCTTCCTTGTATCCTGACGACGACCTGTTCCGCAGCAGAGTCGTCATGAAGCGTCACGGATTCGGCAGCGGCGAGTACAAGTACTTCCGCTATCCGCTCCCATCTCTGATCGAGACTCTGCGGCAGGAGTTGTTTCCTGGTTTGTCGGCCATCGCGAACTCGTGGAATGAACGACTGGGTACGGACGGGCGTTACCCTGCGTCCCTCTTCGACTTTCTTGAACGGTGTCATGCGGCAGGCCAGACGAAGCCCACGCCGTTGCTCCTTCAGTACGGGCCGGGCGACTACAACTGCCTGCACCAGGATCTCTACGGCGAGCATGTCTTCCCGCTGCAGGTCGCCTTTCTTCTTTCAGAGCCAGGCAAGGATTTCGAAGGCGGCGAGTTCGTCCTCACGGAGCAGCGCCCTCGCATGCAGTCGCGAGCGGAAGTGGCGCCCCTGAAGCTCGGCGACGGTGTAGTCTTCCCCGTGCACCAGCGACCCGTCGCTGGATCGAGAGGCTTTTATCGGGTCAATATGCGCCACGGCGTCAGCCGCTTGCGATCCGGTCGGCGTTATACGCTGGGAGTGATCTTCCACGATGCCGTCTGACCTCTTTTCCGACTTGGCCGCCGAACACGAGGAACGGCTGGAACTGGCGCCAGAGGCCATCTTGCTGCGCGGCGCGGTCAAGGCCGAGTCTCCGGAACTCTTCAGCGCGATTATGGATGCTGCCCGCATTTCGCCCTTCCGTCACATGGCGGTGCGTGGCGGCTTTCGAATGTCTGTCGCGATGACCAACTGCGGACACCTTGGCTGGACCAGCGACGAGAAAGGCTATCGATACAGCACCCTCGATCCTGAAACCGGTAAGCCGTGGCCGGCCATGCCGCCCCTCTTTGCCGAAGTGGCGAGCCGCTGCGCTTCCCTCGCGGGCTTCGCCGATTTCGAGCCTGACGCTTGCCTGATCAACCGCTACAAGCCTGATGCACGCATGACGCTTCACCAGGACAAGAATGAGGTGGACATGTCGCGGCCGATTGTCTCGGTCTCGCTTGGACTGCCTGCGACCTTCTTGTTCGGAGGAATGACTCGCAAAGAGCGGCCTCGTCGAATTCGCATCGAGAGCGGGGACGTCGTTGCTTGGGGCGGCGCGGCACGGCTGACCTATCACGGAATCGCCGCTCTTGCCGAGGGCGACCATCCCTTAACGGGACCGTTTCGCTACAATCTCACCTTCCGCAAGGCCGGCTAAGCGGTTTCAGTCTTCCCTGTTAGTTAAGACCGCGTAAGCGGCTCCTGTCAACGTAGACAGGGCCCCGAGCCTGGCGCGTTCCAGTTGCACGTTCTTCTTCGTGAACGTTCCGGCCGCATAGTCGAAAGCTCGTTCAACGCTGTGCATCACCAGGTCGCCCGCCTCGGCGAGACCTCCCGCAAAGGCAATGCGGTCCGGGTAGAAGGTGTTCGCCAATGACGCGGTGGCAATCCCAAGCCACTCGCCCGCATGCTCCAAAACTGGGATTGCAGCTTTGTCCCCGCCGCGAGCCGCTTCGATCACATCGCGAAGCGAGCACTCTTCGGCTATGCCCTTCGCTCGTCGATACTCTTCCGCCAGCCGTGGAGCGGAGACCAGAATCTCGGCGCAGCCATGCCCTCCGCATGTGCAAAGAGGCCCGTTCGGTTGCACGATGACATGGCCCGGATCGCCCATGCAGCCATACGCGAACCGTAGCGGATGGCCATGGACAATCATGCCGACCCCGAGTCCGGTTCCCACGGTCAGGCACAGAAACCGCGACGAGCCTTGGCCAGAGCCGCGGTAATACTCCGCCAGAGCCGCCGCATTGGAATCGACCTCAAGTTCGATTGGTCCGTCGAAGTGCTGCGCCAGCCGAGCACGCAAAGGGAAGTCCTCGAGCCAGGGAAGATTCGAGTTGTAGATCATCCGGTCGCGCGCTTCATCCAGAAAGCCTGCCACCGCCACTCCAAGCCTGATGACCGGACCGTCCGCGGCCGCTGCGGCTTCGGTCATTAAGGTCTCAAGCGCACCGGCAAAAGAAGCAGCCGGACCTCGGCTGGGAATCGAACCCAGGGGCTTAAGCTCGCCCCAGGGTTCGAAGATGCCGGCCTTCGTGCTCGTTCCGCCGATGTCGATACAGAGAACGGCGCCGTTCGGATCCTTCATGCGCCAGCGGGCTTACTGAGACGCCTTATGCGACCGATACTGGCGGATGAGGTTGTTCGTGGAACTGTCATGCGAAAGCTTGGGCTCGGACGGACTCTCCAACTCCGGAATGATCCGCTGTGCCAGCGCCTTGCCAAGTTCCACACCCCACTGGTCGAACGAATTGATATCCCAGATCACGCCTTGTGTAAATACGGCGTGCTCATACAGTGCGACCAGCTTACCGAGAACTTCCGGCGTGAGACTTTCAGCGAGCAGCGTATTCGAAGGGCGGTTCCCCTCGAACACCCGGTGCGGCACAAGCCAGTCCGGAGTGCCTTCCGACTTCACCTGCTCGGGCGTCTTGCCGAATGCCAGCGCCTCTGATTGCGCGAAGACATTGGCCAGGAGGATGTCGTGGTGATCGCCGAGCGGATTCAGAGTCTTGAAGAAGGCGATGAAGTCACACGGAATCAGCCTCGTCCCCTGGTGGATCAACTGGTAAAACGAGTGTTGCCCGTTCGTGCCGGGCTCACCCCAATAGATCGGACCCGTCTCGTAGTTCACCGTTCTGCCATCGAGGGTTACGTGCTTGCCGTTGCTCTCCATCGTGAGCTGTTGGAGATAGGCTGGGAACCGTTTCAGATACTGCTCATAAGGAAGCACCGCGACGGTCTGAGCTCCAAAGAAATCGGTGTACCAGACGCCGAGCAGCCCGAGCAGTACCGGCAGATTGCGGTCGAATGGCGTTGTCCGAAAGTGCTCATCCATCTCATGAAAGCCTCGCAGCATCGCGCGGAAGTTGTCTGCGCCGATAGCGATCATGGTAGAAAGCCCGATGGCCGAATCCATGGAATAGCGGCCGCCGACCCAATCCCAGAACTCGAACATGTTCGCCGTATCGATGCCGAACTTCGAGACTTCCTTGGCGTTGGTGGAGACGGCGACGAAGTGCTTCGCAACGGCCTCTTCGGGACCGCCCAGACCCTTCAGTAACCACTCACGAGCCGTTCGGGCATTGGTCATCGTTTCAAGCGTAGTGAACGTCTTGGAGGACACGATGAAGAGCGTTTCTTCAGGGTTCAGATCGATGACGGCTTCCGCAAAGTCGGTATCGTCCACGTTTGAAACGAATCGGAACGTGAGATTCCGGTCGCTGTAGTGACGCAGTGCTTCATAAGCCATAACCGGACCGAGATCCGATCCGCCAATCCCGGTGTTGACCACGTTGCGAATTCGCTTCCCCGTATGTCCGAGCCATGCGCCCGATCGGATCCGCTCCGAGAAGTTCGCCATCTTGTCCTGCACGGCATGCACTTCACGTACGACATCAACTCCGTCCACAACCAGCGACGACTCTTTCGGCGCACGAAGCGCGACGTGCAGAACTGACCGTTTCTCGGTGCTGTTAATCTTCTCGCCCGTGAACATTGCCTCGATCCGCCGTCTCAACCCGCACTCTTCAGCGAGCTGAGTGAGTAGCTTTACGGTTTCACTTGTGATGCGGTTCTTGGAGTAGTCCAGATACAAGCCGATTGCTTCGAGCGACATCTTCGGTCCGCGCTCCGGATCCTCCGCGAACAGATCGCGAAGGTGCCGCTTTGAGATCTTTTCGTAATGGGACTGAAGCGCCTGCCACGCCGGACGCTCTGTCAAAAGGGGGTGAGTTGCTAGTTCAGTTTCGGCGGTCATTGGTGTTCCTCTTCCCTTGATCACAGCACATGATCAATACAAAACCACAAAGTTTCCGTTGCGCTGAGAATAGGCCGCGACCAGACTCCAAGCCGGCACTCCATCGGCACTGCCCGGTTCGCCCACGCGTCGGCCTGCGTTGTCGAACACCTGCCAATGAAGCGATCCACCGCGTTTCCATCCCATCCCTTCCGTCCAGGAGACGAGAAGAAGTCCCTCCCGATTAACGGCAAGCGCGGGATACTTCTGGTTTGTTCCAGCCGTCAAAACGGTGGCGTCTCCGGCGATTGAACTGTCAGGCTTGATCGCTCCGAAGTGGACTTTCTTCTCCGTCTCCCAGGCGGCAAAGATATTGCGAGGCCCGTTTGCGAACGCTTCCGTGCTCATCACGCAATAGCCCACATCCCATTTGGAGACATCGGATCCGCTGAATGTCGCGCCATGGTCTTTCGACTGAAGCAAATACATGTCGCGGTGAACTGCCGCCTGCGCGGAACGAAATAGCACGTACAGCGTTCCGGTACGGTCTGCATAAGCGTTTAGCGAACAGCAACCGCAGGCACCGGTTGCTTGGTCCCAAGCGACTCGCTCCGGTTGGAACGTCTTGCCATCGTCGTCGGATCGAGCCACCCAGACGCGACGATATTCTTCTCCCTGCCGGCCCGGCAGCGGAGCGTGCCAAAACACGTAGACGCGTCCTCCCTGGTCTGCCGCGATCCCTCCACCTCCGTCGATTCCGAGAGCGCTGTGGATCAAATTACGTTGCGGCTCGAACGCGGTTCCTGCCTCATTGATTCGTGTAAAGAGCATGGCTCCGGCCGTTCTACTCGAACCGTTCCATGCGATATAGACCTGACCGCCCCTGCCGACCGCAATGCGGGCGCCTCGAATGTTTCCAATGGCTATGGCCGACCCTGAAACCGAATTGACTCGAACCGGAGCAGAGAACGTCAGTCCATCTTTCGACCGAGCATAGAAAAGGTCGCCTTCTGCGGGATTTCCCTTGAAATACACCAGATGCACAGCGCCGCCTTCATCGACGACCGTTTGCGGCTGAATCCCGCCATCGGGCACACGTCGCATTTCAACCCGCGGGGAAAGAGAGGAGGCAATCAGGGACGCCGAACAAACCATCAAAAGCGCAGCAGCTTGGAAGCATCGAGACATTTAAGGGAACTCACCTCTATTGTGCTCCCTATGTCTCTTCGCTAATGTCGGGATCGCATCTTACCAGTGCTTGCGCCGGCCTCCTGCAGGTTCGGAACCATTCCCTCTGCAAAACTCGGGGCCTCCTCTTTCAGCTGTTCCCATGATTCGAACCCACCGAGCCGATCTCGGGTCTCAATCAGATAACGGGCACGTTCCCCATCCATCTGAAAGACCGATTCCAACTCTTCGGCCGAAGCAGCATTGCTGTCGAGCCCTTTATCTACGGTCGCGCCGATAGTGAGGCCGGCCTGGAGGAGGTTTTCGACCCTCTTGTCTTCGAATCCAGGAACTTGCTTGACCTCGTCCCAGTTCTTAAACGGTCCTGATTTTCTGCGCTGCTCTACCAGGTACCGGGCGCGAGTCCCGTCTACATGGAATGCGCTTTCAGCTCTTCTGCGGATGCTTTGTTGATGTCCAAAGGTTATTGACCATCCTGTTCGCCGGCCACCTGCAGGAATTCCTGCTTAACGGACGGCAAAGTCGGAAGCTTTAGTTTTTGCAATTCGCTGTTGACCCGGTTTGCCGTGGACAGTGTAAGTCGCTCTTGAAGTTATCAATCACATCCTGCGCGCTTCCGTATTGATGGAATCGGTCCTTCTCGCAACGCGTCCGGTCTGAAAATCCTGCAGCTTCTTCTGATCCGACTCGCTGTAGTTGCCTTCAGGATAGGATTGAATGCTTTCTAGTCCAGGAATTTCAGCAGCTCTGCTTTGTTAGCCATCGAATAGGATCAGCCCTCTCCTTGTAGACGCCCTTTGCGTTGACCGGTAAACTAGAAAATTGCCAGTGGTGGCCCTTTCCGTGTCAATGTGACGGTCGCTGCTCCTCTTCAGTCCTTTGTTTAAGGGATTCGCCCATCTGTTGAAGATCACTGCCGGAGCCGCTATCCTGGCCCGCGCCGAGATCTGTGCCGGCGCCCGTCACTAATTCTCCCCGCGTTTTCCAAAGGCCATTTAAGCGAGCGCCGAAATACAACTCGTTCGGTTTCGCCGGA
>JAOAPP010000343.1 GCA_025462985.1 Bryobacterales bacterium
TGTCATCACTTCGTACTGCGCAGATGGAAGAAACGCAAGCCGGCTGGTGCTGGATGCAAAGCCCTGGCGCACGGTCTTCTATGACATGGATACTCCGGTAACGCTGAGCCGCTTGGAACGGGGCGAATCGGTTCCGTATCTTCCCACTGGCGGTTTGGCCGACTTCGATCTTGTCCTAAGCTATACAGGCGGCCGGGCTGTGGATGAACTGCGGCGCAAGCTGGGAGCGCATTCTGTTGGTACGCTCTACGGATGGGTGGATCCCGACGTCTACTATCGGGTGGCGCCGGCTGCCACGTATGCCGCAGACTTCTCTTACCTGGGAACCTACTCGCAGGATCGCGAAGAAGCATTTAACCAGCTATTCCTCGAAGCCGCAGACTGCTCCATTGGAACACGATTTGTGGTGGGCGGCGCTATGTATCCCGAAGTGGGAAACTGGCCACCGAACGTCAAGCACTTTGAGCATGTTGCGCCTCCCGAACACCGAGCCTTTTATTCTTCGTCGCCCTTAACCCTGAATGTGACGCGTTCTTCGATGGCGGCGATGGGCTTTTGCCCCTCGGGGCGTCTCTTTGAGGCGGCTGCATGCGGAACACTCGTGGTGAGCGATTGGTGGGAGGGGCTGGACGCCTTCTTTACTCCGGGAGAGCAGATTTTGATCAGTAAGGATGCAGATGACACGGTCGCGGCGCTGTCGCTGGACCGTGTGGAAGTCGCAAGTCTCGCAGCTAACGCACGCGAGCGGACGCTCGATTGCCACACCGCCGCTGCTCGGGCGGAAACGCTGTTGAATCTTCTCGACCAGCGCCCGATTGCGGTCAGTGAAGATATGAGCTTTGCGGGGCGGGCCTGAGATGTGGGGCATTATTCCAGCAGCGGGGATGGGGACCCGCATTCAGCCGCTCGCTTTCTCAAAGGAGTTGCTTCCCGTCGGAAGTGACGTGACGCCCGGAGGGGAACGGCCTCGCGCGGTCAGCGAATATCTCATTCAGCGCATGGTCAACGGAGGCGTCAACAAAATCTGTTTTGTGATTTCGCCTGGCAAATCCGACATCGTGAACTACTTCGGAGGAAGCGCTCTTTCGGCAACAATCTTTTATGCAGTGCAGCCGCGTCCAGCCGGTCTCTGCGATGCGATCTTCCGCGCCGTGCCGCTGGTTCCTCCGGAAGAACACGTCTGCATCGGCTTGCCCGACACGATCTGGTTCCCGGACGACTCACTCTCCAAACTGCCGGACGATGTTCTGTCGCTTCTCTTATTCCCGGTGCAGCACCCGGACAGGTTCGATGCAGTGGTGACGAACGGAGCTGGCAAAATCGAAGAAGTTCAAGTAAAGAGCGAAACTGCATCTACGCATTGGATCTGGGGAGCCATCAAAATGCCGGGATTCGTTCTTCATGAACTGCATGATCTCTGGCTCCAGCGGAATGACGAGTATCTGGGGACGCTGTTCAACGCCTACATCTCTCGGGGCGGAAGCGCGTATGGGCTTAAAATCGGCGAGTCCTACGTTGATGTCGGCACACTGAATGGATATCGCGAGGCGCTTCGACTCCTGGATGTCAGCTACAGCGCAGCCGGAATTCAAGCCTGACGTGTGACTCTAGAACTCGTTCGCGACATTGAGCGCCTTGAAGAAATCCAGCCGAAATGGACCGAGTTGGTTGAGCATGATCCCGCGTCTACTCCCTTTCAACTTCCATCCTGGCTTCTAACCTGGTGGCAGCATTTCGGAAGCGGTTCGCTTCATGTCCCCGTCTTCTGGCGGGAGTCGCGGCTTGCAGGGCTGGTGCCTTGCTTTCAGCACGTGTGGGAGAATCGGCAGCAATTGACTCTGATCGGCTCCGGGATTTCTGACTACCTGGATCCGATAATCGAGCCGGCCTATTCCGCTGACGTACTCGAAGTCTTACAGGAGCACCTGGATCAAAGTCAGGACTGGGAGCTTTGTGTCTGGCAGGATCTCTCGACGGCCACTCCGCTGCAGAAACTCAGGGGCGCGTATATACATCCCGACATACAGTGCGCCGAAGCTCCTCTCACCGGTGATTTTGAACAGTTCTGGGAGAGCCGATCCAAAGATCTGCGGCGCAATGTAAAGCGCTATTCCCAGCGTGCCCGTGAGATGGGTGCGGTGGAATTCGAGGCCACCGATGAAGCTCCGCCCGAGCTGCTAGACGCTCTGATCCGGCTTCACACGGCGCGCTGGAGAGAACAAGGCGAATCGGGGATGATCGCCGCGAATCGCTCAGAAGGATTCCTGCGGGCCATAGCCGCCGGGATGGCTGCGGACGACCGACTCAGACTGTTCGCCCTTCGGTTTCGCGACGAAGTTGTCGCGGCTATCATGGCGTTTCGCTATGGCAACAAAATCTACGCTTACATGAGCGCCTTCGATCCCGACTATGAGTCTCTCGGGTTCGGACGAACGCTGCTCTACGAAGCGCTGCGGCACGTCTATGCCGAAGCTTACGACGCATGGAACTTCCTGCGCGGCGCCGAGCCCTATAAAGCATCATGGGGAGCAGAACCGATCGCGCGATGCCGAGTCGTTATCGAGAACGAGCGAGCGAAGAGTAGAGCTTGAAGTAATCGCATGCCATACGGCTGGCCGCGAACCTGGCCATCGCCGTTGACCGGCAGACTTCCGGAGAAATCGTGCCGACTTTCATGACGGCTTCCGCCATTTCTGACTGTGAGTTCACGATAAAACCGGTCTTTCGGTGGTCTACAACTTCGGGCAGCGCTCCATTTGAAAATGCGATGACCGGCGTCCCGGAAGTGATCGCCTCCATCGCGACCAGCGAACTGGTTTCAGCCACCAGACTCGGAATCAGCAGGCAGCGTGCTCCCGCAATCAGGCGAGACTTTTCCTCACCCGCGACAGGACCCAGATAGCGGCGGCGCTCGTCCAGCAACGGCATCACTTGCTGGTCAAAGTAATTCCTGTGCGATTCGAACGAGTGAACTGGGCCTGCGACCAGCAGATGCATGTCGAGGGCATGTGCCACTTCCAGCGCAATGTGTACGCCCTTCTCCGGACAGATTCGGCCTATCCAGAGTAGATAGTCCTGCCTTGCCGCCGTTCCAAATCGCCCGATGTCAATCCCGTTCGGCACGACCGGCAGTCCGGTGCCCGCCGCCTGCGATTGCGACACACATACCAACCGCACATTGTCGCGCGCCAACGCCGAGGGTGGATACCACGCAAGGGGAAGGTGCAACGTGGCCAGCATTGGCACGTCCGCTTCCGGAGCATAGCTGTCAAAATCGAGACCGTGAAAGTGGATCAGGTCCACCGGCTGCTGGTCGAGAGTCTTTTTGAGTGCAGCTCGGTGCTGGCGGTGTGCGTCCTCCCGAGCGGAATCTGTCATGAAGCCGCTCGCGGTAGGGGTGGCAATCAGTTGCCCTGTCACCGTCGAGCCGGTTGCGCCGATCACCAGTGATCGCCCGCCGCTCCTCACAATCTCCTGATCCAGGAGAGAAAGAATCTGCTCCGCGCCCCCGCTTGAGTCCGGCCCCACCGGAAAAAGCGGGTACGCGACGCTAAGAATCGTCAAACCGCGAACGTCTGCCAAGCTGCCTTTGTACCATTCGCTATTCTTACGTGTTGAGCCAATGACGAATAGGACGAGCTCTGGAAGTTCATTCTCCTTCCGCAAGGTTGGAGTGCTAGGGGCGGGCAATATGGGCTCCCGGATTGCCGCTCATATTGCTAACGCCGGCGTGCCTGTGTTGCTGCTTGACATGCCTTCCACCGGACCCGATCGCAACGCAATCGTAGCCTCCGCTCTGCAATCCCTGGCAAAATCCAAGCCGCCGGCGTTCTTCGAGCCGGAGGTCGTCGGGCTCATCAGGACCGGGAACTTCGAAGACGACATGCATCTGATCGCCGATTGCGACTGGATCATTGAAGCAGTCAGCGAAGACATGGAGATCAAGCGCGCCTTGCTTGCCAACGTCAGCGCGGTCCGCCGGAATGGATCCGTTGTCACCACCAATACCAGCGGACTTCCCGTCGCGCAAATCGCGGCGGGCATGCCGGACGATTTTCGCCGGCACTGGTTGGGCACGCATTTCTTCAATCCGCCGCGCTACATGCGCCTGCTCGAACTGATCGCGACAGAGGAAACAGATCCGGGCGTGGTCGACGCAGTTGCCGAGTTCGCCGATACGCGCCTGGGCAAAACAGTCGTCCGCGCAAAAGACACGCCCAACTTCATCGGCAACCGGATTGGAACATTCACCCTGCTGAACAGCATGCGAGTGATGCAGGAAATGAATCTGACGATAGAGCAGGTCGACGCGCTCACAAGCGCCCCCCTGGGGTGGCCGAAAACTGGCACGTTTCGGTTGTGCGATTTGATCGGCATCGATGTTCTGGTTCACATCGCGAGTAATTTCTTCAGTCGCGTGAGCGATGAGCGCGCCGATGCGTCCCTCCCGGAGTTCATGACGCGAATGATGGATCGTCGGTGGATCGGCGATAAGGCGGGGCAGGGCTTCTACAAGAAACAGAGAGGTCAGGAGCAGCGGATTGGATTAGATTGGAAAACCCTGGAGTACCGTCCTTCCGAAAATCCGACTTTCGGCCTGCTGCGCGCAGCGAAGAAATCGGAAACGCTTTCGGGCGGTTTGCAGTTCCTGCTTGGCGAGAATGTGCCTGACGATCAGGCCGGGGCTTTTTACCGCCAGATTCTGCCCGATCTATGGAACTACGCTGCCCATCGCGTGCCTGAGATATGTGACGACATCGTTGCTATTGATGCAGCGATGAAATCGGGATTCAATTGGGAGATGGGTCCCTTCGAGATGTGGGACGCAGCCGGGGTGCCCGGTACCGCTGAGAGAATGAAAGCCTCGGGAGTTGTTCTGGCGCCGGCGGTGCGAAAGCTCCTCGACTCCGGCCACACGAGCTGGTACAGGGAAGGTCCGACCACAGAATCTGGAAAGCTCTACTTCGATGTGCTCAGCGGGGGGTACAAACCAGTCCGAGTAGCCGCAGGAGTAAGTTCCGTAGCAACTCTAAAAAGGCGGCACGGCGCGGTGAAAGAGAATGCGGGGGCCTCAGTCGTCGACCTGGGGGACGGTATCGCGTGTCTCGAATTCCACACCAAAATGAATGCCATTGACGGCGACATCCTGTCACTGGTGACTGAGACTCTGGCTCCTGATGGCCAGACGATCTCGAGGTTCGAGGGCTTCGTCGTTTCAGGAGACGCTGCAAACTTCTCGGCGGGCGCCAACCTCACCCGGTTTCTCCAGGCGATTCAGCAGAAGAACTGGATGGAACTCGACGGCATCATCCGGGCATTCCAACGGATGACGCAATCCATCAAATTTTGTCTGCGCCCGGTGGTCGTGGCTCCGTTCGGTTTGTGTTTGGGCGGGGGCGCAGAGGTGGCGCTCCATGCCGCGGCACGTCAAGCGCACGTTGAGCTCACCATAGGCTTGGTGGAAGCGGCTGTCGGACTCGTGCCGGCGGGAGGAGGATGCAAGGAAATGGCTCTTCGTGCAGGGGAGGATCGAACAGCCCTTCTGCGTCACTTCGAAACGCTATGCACGGCTCAGGTTTCCACCTCGGCTGCTGAAGCACGCCGGTTCGGCTTTCTCTCAACGGCCGACGGCATCACCATGAACCGTGAGCGACTGCTCACGGACGCAAAATCGCGGGTGCGGACGATCGTTGACGGTGGCTATTCATCGCCCGCCCCCCGGAAGGACATCCCGGCCGCAGGGAACGACATGCTTACGTCGCTTAACAGCCACGTTCAGAACATGAGGTCAGGCCAGCACCTCAGCGATCACGACGTTATCGTGGCAGGGCACATCGCCGATATCCTGTGCGGCGGTCGCGTAAGTTCGGGGAAACTCGTTTGCGAACAGGACTTCCTCGACCTCGAACGTGAGGCCTTTCTCTCCCTTTGCGGCGAGAAGAAGACCGAGGAGCGAATCGCATTCACGCTCAAAACGGGGAAGCCTCTGAAGAATTAACGAACGGCGCAAGATCGCGTCCGAACTAGTGCGAAGGCGACGCCAGATAATTTCCGTAGCCGATGATGATCGTCGATCCCAGCAGCGTCAGCAGCCCAATCAGTAGCAGGCGAATCGCGGGCCGCCCCGCGCCCTTCCACTCTTTGAGGCCCACGCCCCAGAGTGTGCTGAAGATCACGATACTCGCCATATGCAGGGTCCAACTCGAGAACGTATAGCGGCCCATCTTCGTCTCGCCCATGCTGTAGAAGAAGAACTGGAAGTACCACGTCACACCGGCAAGCGCGCAGAGCAGATAATTTCTCAGCAGCGGCACCTGTACCGTTTCACGCATCAACTCCGCCGGAGCATGAGTCAAGACACTAGCCGTTGGACCGCTCAGCGCCGTCTCCGAAATCGGCTGCGGCCCAAGCGCTGCCGTCTCAACCGGCAATTCCGACGCGAGATATTCATGTCCGGTCTTGTTGCGCACATTCAGGTACGCAGTCCAGATGAAGTTCGTCGTGAACCCTCCCAGAAGCACAACCACAAGCACAGGTAACCCCTGCCATAGGTTGGGCGTGCCTGCCTGAATCGTCGCGGCGCGAATGGGATTGCCGGCCGCAAGGCCGTACGCGAAACAGGCGCTCATCACGCCCGAAAGCGTTGCGACTCCAAATCCTTTGCGCAAGTTGAATTCTTTGATGGACGACTGTTGTTCTTCCACCGGCATAGAGCGTTCCTTTCGGACGCCCGCCATGCCGGCGATTGCGATTCCGAACAGGCAAACGAAAATTCCAAAGAGAATTACACGTCCAGAGGGCGTTCCCAGCACTTGAGAAGCAAATGTGCCATTAAACACCGGCGGCATGAGCGTACCAAAGGCCGCACAGAGCCCCATCACGATAGCCATCCCTAGTGACAGCCCGAGATAACGCATTGTGAGTCCGAACGTCAGACCCCCAACTCCCCAAAGCAGGCCGAAGAAATAGCACCAGAACAATGTGCTGGGAGGCGCACCAACAATTACGCTAAACAGCGACTTTGTGAGCAGTCCCGCCACCAGCAAGGGCGCAACGATCCAGCTGAACACCCCGCCGACAAGCCAGTACGTCTCCCAAGACCACTTCTGAACGCCCCTGTAAGGCACATAGAAGCTGCCAGAGGCGAGGCCGCCCAGCCAATGGAAGAGAACGCCAAGCGCGGGGTTTGGAGTCATTAATTATCTCAGCACTTACGCAAGATGAAAGACTTCTTTGATGGGCATCATCGTTGAATCCGGATGGACGCCTGCCGGAATCTCGAATAGCTCTGACATGGCGTGCTGCCACCGGGCATTGACTTCGCGCTTGGCCATCTCGCTCTTCGCCCGCTCGAAATCCTCGGTCTCCAGATACCCGATCAGCAAGCCGTCCGGTCTCAGGAACAGGGAGTAGTTACTCCACCCCGTCTCCCGCAGTGCTTGCAGCATCTCAGGCCAGACCGCTTTATGGCTCTCTTCGTATTCGGCCATTCGTTCTGGCCGGACCTGCAAAGTGAAACAGATTCGGTGCATAATCTATCGCAAAAACGCTTCCTGCAATCCTCCATCGACGGGGACGATGTGGCCAGTTGTCTTGGCGCTCTCATCGCTCGCCAGCCATACTATCGCGTTGGCACAATCCTGCGGAAGAATTGGCCGCCGCGTAAGTGTCCGCTGTGCGTAGAAGTTTGCCAGTTTCGTCCGTAACTCTTCCGTAGTCTCTGATTCGGAGAAGGTGATCTTATACTTTTGCAGCGATTGCATAACTCGATCGCGAGGAAACATTGTGGAGCCCGCCACCACGGTTGCAGGCGCAATCCCGTTCACCCGAACAAGCGGTCCCATTCTCACGGCAAGTTCGCGAATGAGATGGTTCAATGCGCTCTTGCTTACGTCGTACGCCTCGCTCCCGAACTTGGGGACCACTGCATTCGCCGAACTGGTAAGCACGAGTGACGCCGGCAGTTTCTGGTCCTTAAAGACCCACGCGGTCTCATTCGCAAGGAAGTAATTACCGGTCACATTGACAAGAAAGGTCGTGTTCCACTGCGCCTCAGTCAGCTGGCCGTTCGGTCCCGTACCCACCGGGAAGATTGCCGCAGTGTTTACAATACCGTCAATCCCGCCAAACTGAAGAATTGTGTGTCGGGTCGCAGCCTGAATACTCTCGGGCGAGCCGAGATTCAATTTCACATGACTGACCAGTTCCGCGGATGTCGCTGCCGCCGCTTCTCTTGCCACCTCTTCCGCCGCCTCTTCGTTCACATCTGCGACAACGATATGCGCGCCCTTGCGCGCAAGCAACAGTGCGACCTCACGGCCAATGCCGCTCCCACCGCCTACAACAATCAGGATTTTGCGACTGAACTCCGCTTCCGAAGGCATGCGTTGCAGCTTTGCCTCCTCGAGCGCCCAGTATTCAATCCGAAACGCTTCTGAGCGAGGCAGCGCAACATAATTTTTGTAGCTGACAAACTCCTCCGACGACTCCGCCCGCCGCGCCTGCGGATAAGGATGTTGGGCGTCTCCCTCTTCGAGCGCATTGGCTCCGGCCATCACGTGGATCGCATTGACGAAGAACTCGGTTGTAATCCGGGCTTCCTTCTTGTTCTTCGCGAACCCGAATATCCCCACACCAGGGATGATCACAACAGAAGGGTTCGAATCGCGGAGCTTCGGGGAATCCCCGACTGCCCAATCTCTGTAGTACGAAGCATAGTCGCTACGGTAAGCAACTGCACGCTCTTCGATTCGAGATTTCAGAACGTCGATGCCCTCCTGTCCCGGCTTCCAATCGACAAACATCGGGCAGATGCGAGTCCGCAGGAAGTGATCGGGACAACTGGTCCCAAGCCTGCCCAATTCCATGCCCCACTTCGATCCGGCAAACTGCAACGCGTCTTCGTGGTCCGTGTAGTGTGCGATCACGTTCTTGTTGGACGACATAACGCCGCGCAAAGCCGGCAAAATCGCGGCAGCAATCGACTCCCGGTCGGTCGCGGGCTCCACCTCTAATCCACCGAACAGCGCGCCTGCGCGTTCTCGGTGCTCCTGAATAAATTCGCCCATCTGGTCAATCGTGCGAATGCTGTTCAGATAGCACTCACGCTGCGTATTGCCCCAGGTGAACAGGCCATGGCTTCCCAGCAGCACTCCGTCGCAGCCGGGGTGCTCCCTTACTGCGCGTTCCAATTGCAGCGCGAGCTCAAAGCCTGGCCGCTGCCACGTAAGCCAAACGATCTTCCGCCCGTATTTCCTGTTGAACTCGTCTAGCTTTTTCTTGCCGTTAGCGCTCGCCGCAATTGCGATCGCCCAGTCTGGATGTAAGTGATCAACATGCGGAAAGGGAAGAAAAGCATGCAGAGGCGTATCGATCGAAGCAGCCACCCGGTTTTGTCCGAATGCAGAGAGCGGATAGTACCCGACCATCTCGTCTTCGAACTCTTCTCCTCGGTACAGTTCCTTCAATTGCTCGAGACTATCCATATACAGCAGGGCGAAACCCGATTCTTTGATAGATCCGAGATCTCCCCCGCTGCCCTTCACGGCGAGAACACACACCGGCTTCCGAGTGAAAGGATCCGGCAAGTCAATCTTGGAGCTGGTATTCCCTCCACCGAAATTTGTAATCCGCAAATCCGCGCCCAACAGATTCGAGCGGTAGCGAAGCAGCGCGAGCTGATCCCTACCTAACTCCTCCGCCTTCTTCTCGTCCCAGAGGTCCTTCAGAAAAGTGGTTTCGGTTGTCTCAGACATACTTCATCTCGCAATACTGTTCAAAAATCTCGACGCGTTCATCCCAGCAGACCGTGTCCCCCGGCTCATAGACTATCGTTTGGTAGCTGCGGTCCACCACGACGCGGCTCTCCTGGAGGGAAGCCGTGGCGCCCGTTGCAAGCATCTGCATCGCAATATTCCCGAGAGCAGTTGCTTCCACCGGTCCGGCCAGAACACGTTTTCCGGTCGCATCCGCCGCGAACTGGTTCAGCAACTCATTCTTGGAGCCGCCGCCTATCTTCCTCAGGCTGTCGAGCTTTACACCTGTCAGCCGTTCCAGGTCGCGCAGTACGATGCGGTACTTCAGTGCAAGACTCTCGAGCACTGTTCTAACGTAGGCGCCCGGACTCTTAGGTGTCGGCTGGTTCGTATCCCGGCAAAAGGAATCGATGGCGGTCAACATACAATCGGGACGCAGAAATCGCGGATCATCAGGATCCACGAGGTGCCGGAAGCCGGGTTCACTCATGGCCATCCGAATCAGTTCGCCGTACTCGAACTCGCTGCCGAGCGCGGCCCATCTCTTCTTGCAGCCCTGCAGCATCCATAAGCCCATCACGTTCTTCAGCAGCCGCGTCGTTCCGCACACGCCACCTACGTTTGTGAAGTTCATAGATCGG
>JAOAPP010000364.1 GCA_025462985.1 Bryobacterales bacterium
AACGCAGAGTCTGTTCCCGGGCCGGCCGGTATCATCTGGCGTTAACACCCTTTGCATAAGGAGAAACCGAAGTTCCCCGAAACGGGGTTTTCGGCAACTACAAATCCTCGAAAGCCACCGCAACGCCGAACTTGCGGAAGACCTAACCTTTCAGGCACTAAGGGCGCGGCGAGCCAAGAGATTCGCGGACGCCCTCGTTTCCGGGATACCATATCGAGAACAGTTCCCTTCCCTGACCGACAACTGAGAACCCTCATGACACGCACGGAAATTCTGCAACGACTCCAAACGATCAAAGAAAAAGGCACTCAAGCTCTGAGACTTCTTGAGTCGAAGCCGCTCTCGGTCGATACCCAGACTGAAATTCGGAGTCTGGCCCAATGGATCAAAGAAGAGCTGCACAACGAATACAACCGCATGTTGCCCGATCGAGCGCAAAAGACAATGTCGGTGTTCGAACTCAGCGTCTATTCACCCACGATCGAAGAAACCTGGAAGAAAAGCGGCATCAGCCGGTTGAAGATCGACGGACCCCTCGATCAAAGATGGCAGGAACCGCTAGAGGCCGTGGTTTATAACGCCGGGAAGTATCTATCTTGACGCGATATTGGTGAGGTGCCCACATTCACTTCCCAAGCGCCACCAAAGCCGGCACTAAGATTGTGGGTATCTAACCTACAAGAACTGCGCTGCCGTCGCCACATATTATGACCAACGCCATTCGACCGGTGATGCTAAGGTCGCGGCCCTCATCAAAGCGGGCGTTTATGAACGGCGCAGGCGGGTTACGGCAACGAGCCACAGCCCAGACAGAGTAATTTCCTAGACCACGCGGCTACCTGGAAGGGAGATCCCACTAGAGATGCCGTATCTTGAGAGATCAAAACAACAGTTGTCGGTCGAACACAGTTTCACGGTTCCAGCAAGTTTCCCGGGGATCGCTCTCGGTGCCCCGTAGTGCCAATCGGCGATTCTCGTCGCTTGCCGGTGCCTAGATTTCAGAGCTCATAACCCAAAGGTCGTAGGTTCAAATCCTACCCCCGCAACCAATCAGGTAAACCCCACGCTTTGAGTGGGGTTTTGCTTTGGGTTACCTATACAGACTCCAATATCCCCGCCCCGACAAGATCGTCCGACCCCCTAACTGCCCAATTTCACACAGCCCAATTCATCTTGGGGATAAGAGCTGCCGTTCCCTCGGTTGCAGAAGTCTGAAAGTAAGGACGACGGCAGGCACGAGAAAGATCACCGAGCCGATCACCCACATCACCACTGCACCGGCTCTCTGGTCGGAGAGGGGAGAGATGTGGAACGCGCTCGGTTCTCTCAAATAGTAGCCGTAAACCGGCCGGTCGCAGAAGGCGAGAAACGCCGAAAGTACCGTATTCACAATATCCGCCATCACCAGGTACAGCAGCAGCAACCATCCGGCAAAGTTCTCGCGTGTAGGCCACGGATGGACCACGGGCCACCAGAACAGAATCGACGTCCCCAGAAAACACAGATGTTCGAACTCATGCCACCGTTCGTGCTCGAGCGCAAAATCGTACGCGGCGGGCACATGCCATCCAAGAAAAACCAGATTCATCGCCAGCCACGCAACCAGCGGCGTAATGAGAAGGTGCCCCAGATAGCGAAGCCGCTTGATCCGGATGAGTGGGCCGAGAAGGTAAATCCTGAGCCAGCGCGGAAGCCCGCGCAGCAGCGGAACCACGGGGTAGCCCAGAAGAAGAAGCGGCGGGGCGAAGGACATCAGCAGAAGATGCTCCACCATGTGGGCACTCAGCAGCGCATCAGCAAATCCATCCAGCGGTGAAGCAATCGCAACCCAGATCATAGCGAGTCCAAGCAGAAAAAAACCCGCCCGCCACCAGGGAAACTGCACCGGGCGCGTCTTGCGAATCGCGAACCAACCCCGCATGTAGATAGCGCCGCAGAGAATCAGCGTCCCGGTCAGAACAATCGGCGGAGACCACTCGGCAAAGATGTCTCGATACGCAGAAGGCATGAGATCAGAGTAACCGCTGAGTTAAGGCGCCCTGGGCGGCGTTGGCGTTCCGGGAGTCTCGCTGGAAAGAGCCAGGTGTCTCGACGCGTCAGTCGCGGGTGAGAGGTCATTTCCTCGCAGCGTGGTGAGAAAACGCACCAGCGCCGTCGTCTCCGAAGGGTTCAGTGCATTGCCGTAGGCCGGCATATTGCCGCCGCCCTGCAGCACCTGGCGAACCATCTGGTCCTCCGTCATACGAGCCGCGATGGCATCAAGCGCCGGCCCGCGAAGCCCTCCGGCTCCGCCGATGGAATGGCAGTTCCGGCATTGCTTGTCCTGCAGAACGATCGCCCCCTGCCTCTCCAGCGGTGTTCGATCGTGCAGGTAAGCCAAGGGAATCGGATCGCTCGTCCACGCCTCCATAATCGGACTCCACGGCGTATACGTGCCAAGCCGCGTGAAGACACCGAGCGTCACTGCAATCACCGCAAGCATCAGAACCGCGACCGGACGACGCGACCAGTGCTTCTCTCCCTCCCCCGCGACTAATGGAAGAAGCAGCATCGCTCCGATACCCAGCACCGGAGCGATAAACATCACCGGAGTCTCCAAGCTTGGAGGAAGGTAGGCAAGAACAGCGTAGATCCAGAGAAAGGCGAAGTCGGGTTTAGGCGCTGTCTGGATGATCGTCGGATCCGGCTGCCCGGTGGGCCCAAAGGGTCCGAAGAACAGAGCGCATGCAATAACCGACAGCATGATCGCCGCAGCGAAGATCGCGTCCTTCCACGCAGCATCCGGGACAAAAGGAATACCGGTCCGCGTTGTGAGTTCGTGATATTCACGAACGTAGGTGCTCTTCCGCACAATGCGCCCCGGCATCGGCCAGTCGTTAATCCCAAGCCGCAGAACCATCCAGAGATGCAACCCAACCATGCCAAGCAAGATCCCAGGAATGACGAACACGTGCAACGCAAAAAAACGAGTGAGCGTAGGCCCGGCGATGATCGGCCCACCCAGCATCATGTCCACCAGCCAGCCGCCAATCAGCGGCACGCGGCTCATGATAGAGGCCCCAATACCAAGCCCCCAGTACGCATCCTGATCGAAGCGCAGCACCTGCCCCGTAAACGCCATGCCCAGCGTCAACAGCAGCAGAAAGACGCCGATGATCCAGGTCAACTCGCGCGGGAATTTATAAGCTCCAAAAATAAAGACCTGGGCCATGTGGATCAGCACAATGGCGATCATGAAGTCGGAGCCCCAGCCATGCATCGCGCGCAGGAACCATCCCAGCTTCACGTTGTGGTCGAGAAACTGAAGGCTGTTCCACGCATTACTGGCTGAAGGCGAATAAACCAGCGCGAGAAGAATCCCAGTCATCACCTGCAACCCTAGAAGCACTGTCGCCGCGCTGCCGAAGACGTACCACCAGCTCGAAGTGTTCTCCGGAACCTCATGCTCAACGGCTTCGACAATGGGTGTCCCCAAGCCAAGCCGCCGCTCGAACCAGTTGTATAGCGCAACCCCTCTTTGTCTCAGCCCTGACATGATCCACACCTCGGTACTGGCTGCTCCACCGCCCGCAGCCGCTTCGCAGAGTCAGCACCCTCGATTTGGAGAAGCGGTGTTTCATTTCTCGCCTGGTTCGCCAGCGTCGGCATCTTGCCTGCGCTGATCATCAGCGTGTCTCCCGTCACCTTATGCTCGTACTCAAACAACCCGCGTTCGGGTGGCCCGGAGGCACGCGAACCGTCGGCGTAGTACGCTCCTCCATGGCAGGGACAAAGGAAGAGCTTCGACTGTGCAAACCACCGCACCGGACACCCCAGGTGCGCGCAGTTAATCGCGAAGACCTGGAACGTCGTGCCCGAGACCCGCCGCACCCAGCACGGAACGTCCCCCGTCTGCCCATCCCACGAGGTCGTCACCGGATTGCGGTAGTTCACCAGCCGCGTCTCACCCTCAGGAAAATCAGTCAGCGGCCCTAGCGTGACCCATGAGTCATAGCTGGAGTCCTTCTTCTCCGCCGGCCCCAGAAGATAGCCGATGATAGGAACCGCCATCACCGCTCCAACCGCTCCGTTCACCAGCAGTGAGAGCTTGAACAGGAAGGCTCGCCGCGAGTGTTTGGCACTTCGCACACTCTCCGGTTCCGTCCTTACAGGCTGCACATCCTGCGAATTTTGTTCGATCGTGTCCATCGCGTCTACTCCTGCGATCTCTTGGCGTTGTGAATCAAAATCATTTCATGGTCCTGTGGGATACGGCTGACCAGGATTAGTCGTGCGCTTCGATGCAAGCCACGCAACAATGTCGGTGACCTGCTGGTCGGTCAGCGGCTGCGCAGCATCGCTGCGCCAATCCGGCATGCCCTCATCCGGCCGCCCGGCAATCACGATACTGCGCAGGCCCTGGTCGCTGATCAGCGCAAGATAAGCCCCATCGACGATGGAGCCAACTTTGCCCGTGCCTCTCTTCCCATCACCAGGGGAACCTTCGCCGGCAGCGCCATGGCATCGTGCACAGAAGATGCCGAAGGCCTCTTGTCCACGCGCGGCATCACCCGCCAACGTAGACCTGTATTGCGGAACACTCAAACCAGCGAGCAGATCCGGTTTGCTCCACTGCTGCATCATCCCTTGCGCCAGCACGCCGATCTGCTGATCGATCAACATACCGCCGGCACTCTTGGCAAAGGGAGGCATCAGCCTGCCGGAAACTCCATTTGCAGTAATATGACGCAGATTGTCTTCTCCGGCAACCGCAAGATACACCGGATTAGCCAGCGAAATCGCCGCTCCATCTCTGCCATTTTCTCCATGGCAGGCCGCGCAATTCGTTTTGTACAAAGTAGGAAAATCGAGCACCTCGTTAGGCCGCACCACCTCAGGTCCCGGCCCAGGTCGCCCAGGAATGCGGCTGCAGCCAACCAGCGCAAGCATTGCCGCCAGAGCCAAAGCGTAGAACAAGGCGAACGATGGGAGCGCCAATCTCATGGAGCCTTATCCTTGCCGTCTTCCAGGATGTGAATTCCGGCACGAACAGTAAACGGCAGCGCGCGAAACTGCGGCGTCCGCACCCTCACGTGGAGATTGACGACGAATCCGGCAACCAGGCCGAACGCAATCTGCGAGGCGATAAACCACCACCAGTC
>JAOAPP010000366.1 GCA_025462985.1 Bryobacterales bacterium
GTTGGCATGCTCTCGTCGCAGACATAGATTGGGAATGATCACATCGCTGCACGTGTCAATCGTCGTCGCACAAAAAATGGAGTTGTTGTAATGCCCGATTTCGGAAGCTGGGCGAGTGAATGGTGGAAGCCAGTTCTGTTCATCGTCATTGCCGGTCATATCACGAACGTCTGCGTAACGCTTTTTCTGCACCGCGCGCAAACTCATCGCAGCGTTCAGCTCCACTACCTCGCGGCGCTGCCGATGAGACTCTGGCTCTGGTTGTCGACGGCGATCGTCACCAAGGAGTGGGTCGCGTGTCACAGAAAGCATCACGCGTTCGCGGACAGGGAAGGGGATCCGCACAGCCCGCTTGTGGAAGGGCTTCGCAACATCGTGTTGAAGGGTGCGTTCTACTATAGGAAGGCGGTAAAACAGCCCGGGGTCCTCGAGAAGTACGGAAAAGGAACTCCGAACGACTGGCTCGAGCGCCACATCCTCGCCGGGCGCAATTCGCTGGGCATTTTGCTGATGCTCGGAGTGGATGTCTATCTGTTCGGATTTTTTGTCGGGCCGCTCGTCTGGGGTGCGCAGATGATCTGGATTCCGTTCTGGGCAGCGGGAATCATCAACGGAGTCGGGCACGCCGTGGGCTACCGCAATTTCAGCGTGAAGGACGAAAGCCGGAACATCACGCCAATTGCCATCTGGCTTGGCGGTGAGGAGCTGCACAACAATCATCACGCCGATCCGCATTCCGCGAAGTTCAAGGCCAAGTGGTACGAGTTCGATATCGGCTGGATGTACCTGAAGCTTCTCTCGTTCTTCGGCTTGGCGAAGATAGAGTACGCAAGGTTATAGCATGGCGGATGTAACCTGCAGCCGGTGCGGGCAGACTCGCGAAGGCTTCGAGCGCCCGCCGTTTCCGGGACCAATCGGTGCCCGGGTTGTTCAGGAGATCTGCCGCCAGTGCTGGGCTGACTGGGGAAAGCAGCAGACGATGCTGATCAACCACTATGGGCTGGACGTGATGGACCCCCAGGCGCGGTCGTTCCTCATGCGCAACATGTCTGCGTTTCTGTTCAAGACCGGGGCGGAAGCAGACATCGACACGAGCAAGCAAGGGACGATATCGCATTGAGGCGGATCGCCTTTGCTGCGACCATTGCAATCGCGGCCATTGCGGGCTGTTCGCCGGGGGCGACAGGTAGAGTCGCCAGCGCGCCAGTTCCCGGACAGGACCGCTGGGTAGACTCTGTAATGGCAACGCTGACCCTTCGTGAGAAGGCAGCGCAGATAGTCTGGCCGAATCTTTACGGCGACTATACGCCACACGACTCTCCGCAGTGGCGGAGGTTGAGCTCCTACATCAAGGACCAGAAAGTCGGTGGATTCCTGATGTCGGTTGGCTCACCGATCGAGATAGCGGCAAAGCTGAATGCGATGCAGGAGATGAGCACTGTTCCGCTCCTGGTCGGCGCCGATCTCGAGGCCGGGGCAGGATATCGAGTTCGGGGAGGTTATTTCATCCCCAACGGCATCGATCTGGGCAGCTCCACGATTTTTCCACCGCAGATGGCGCTTGGGGCTACCGGAGATACGGCACTCGCATTTCAGATGGGCCGGATAACGGCTCTCGAAGGCCGGGCTCTCGGGATTCATATAGCGTTTGCGCCGGTTCTGGATGTGAACAACAATCCGGCGAACCCGGTGATCAACACGCGCTCATATGGCGAGAATCCCGCGATGGTGGCCCGCCTTGGGTCGGCCTTCATTCGGGGTGTTCAGGCGAACGGCATGCTTGCGACCGGCAAACATTTCCCTGGCCATGGCGATACTGAAACCAACTCTCACCTCGAGATACCTGTCGTCGGTGTGAGCCGAAGCAGGCTCGATAGTGTCGAGTTGGTACCATTTCGGGCTGCGATCAGCAGTGATGTGTCGGGTATAATGTCTTTTCACGGAGATATGCCCGCGCTCGACTCGTCAGGAGTGCCGGGTACGCTCTCTCACAAAGTGATGACAGATCTGTTGCGCACCGATCTTCATTTCGGCGGCATGATCATCTCTGATGCGATGGACATGGCGGGCGTGCTGAAGCAGTTCGGTGCCGATGAAGCGGTGAAGCGCGCCGTCGCTGCAGGCATCGACATTCTGATACAGCCTGTAGATGTCGGAAAGACTATCGACGCCGTTGTCGCTGGAGTCAGGGAAGGGCGTTACAGCGAGGCGAGGCTTGACCAGTCGGTGCGTCGCGTTCTGCAGTTGAAGCGGACTCTCGATCTCGAGCATAACAAGATCGTGAATATCGACGCGCTTCGGACCATCGTTGGAGACAGCAGTCATGTGGCTGTCGCGCGCGAAATCGCCGAGCGTTCGATTACGCTGGTGAAGGATTCGCTGGGTGAACTGCCGCTGAAACTATCGGCAAATCCGCGGGTTCTCTCTATAACGATTGCGAGAAGAGCAGATCTGTCGGCTGGCGCGGCGTTTAACGGGGAGCTGCGAACGGCGCTGCCCGGGCTGCACACGGAATTTCTTTCGAGCGATGATGCGGCGCCGGATTACGCGCGTCTCGAGCGTCTCACCGATTCTGCCGATGTCACAATTGTCGGAGTGTACGCAACGCAGACAATCGACGCGACAGCATCGACGAAAACTTCCCAGGTGTTTGCGGGATTTCTCGAGCGCCTTACGTCAAACCATAAACGTCCGATAGTGGTGTCTTTCAGTGATCCATATCTGCTGAGGCAGATTCCCTGGGTGCCTGCGTATGTCGTGGCGTGGGGCGGGTTTCCGCCATCGCAGCTGGCGGCGGCGAGGGCCATTCTCGGGCGTATCCCGGTGGTCGGCAAACTTCCGATTTCCATTCCAGTTGCCGGCCGGGTGATCGAGCGTGGATCGGGAATTGCGCGTCCAGTAACTTCGAAGTAACCACAGAAGAGTTGACGCGCCGTTCGGAAGCGCGTATATAATCCCTCCCGCCGATCGCTACTAATTAGCGACTTGCTACCAAAACAAAATATCAGTCTTGACAATAGTTACGACTGGTGACTAATTCGGCTTTACATGCCCGACCGCCGCGCGCGAAAGCCGCACTATTCGATCGATGTAGTCCTGCTCACCCCGGTTCGGGGTCAGCTTGCAGTACTCCTGTGCCGGTCACCCGAAGGGCGTGACAAATGGTCGTTGCCGTGGGAAGGGCCCAGGCCCGGCGAGGCACTCGACGTCACCGCCGCCCGGATAACAAAAGGTATTCTCGGCGAGGATGCAGTCTGGCGTGAGCAGGTTGGAGCGTTCGGTGACGGTAAGAGACATCCAGCGGACACAGATCTCTCCGTCGGTTTTGCGGGCCTCATTCCGATGGGTACTCCGTCACCGGTAGGCGGCGTTTACGCCTGGTTCCCGCTCGCCGATGTGCCGCAACTGGCCCCAAGGCAGCGACAGGTGCTGGATTCCGCGATTTTGATGATTCGGGGCAGAATGGATCAGTCCCCGGTGGCGTTCAGGCTTCTACCCCAGACGTTTACGCTCACGGAGCTTCAGCAGATGTATGAGCTCCTGCTGGCTAAGAGGTTGCATAAAGCGAGTTTTCGGAGGGCGCTCCAGGGTGCGTGGCTCGTCGAGCCAACTGACGAATGGAGAAGCGAAGGAAGGGGAAGGCCGGCGCAGCTTTACCGCTATTCTCCAAGGAAACGCAGGCCCGCCCAGCGGGGTATCAGACTGGATCTTTTGTCTTAGTGGATCGTCTCAAGTAAAAGGATTGTACCGGAGACCGAAGGATACTGGCACATATTGCCTTTCGAGTGTATTAGTTGCAATGTGTACCTAAGGTTTAATTCGACCTAGCCCTGAGAGAGATGCTCGCATACCTGGACAGCCTCTGCGCTGCACTGTTGGCGAGAAACACCGTAGAGATTCGACGCCTGCTCGCGCATCCAATGGCGCAGGATCTTCCCCGCCGGGTGAGGGAAGAAGCGGTAGCTATTTCGCGAGCCGGACGGCGCAGCTTCATGGCGCCCGTCAACGCGCTGCATCTCTACTACAAGCTCACGCACATGGTGGACGAGTCGAGCGATCCCACCTATGACA
>JAOAPP010000415.1 GCA_025462985.1 Bryobacterales bacterium
CAGGTTAGTCATTCTTATGCATTGTCAAGCCTGGAGCCCTGCATGCCGCGAAGGTATTCAATCCGAACTTGTGAGAGAAGCAGCGGATATCACTCGGACGAAAGCCGGCCCGCACAAGCAAGGGCCAGAAATCTTTGACGTCATAGTAGGCTTTGTGATCTTCCATTTCGTCCCTGGGGCTCAGCCCAAGCCGAAACGCCGAGTATTCCAGAAAGCGTTTGCCTCGCCAGGATGGCACGTTGAACAAACACATCCCGCCCGGACGAACAACTCGCCGGCATTCGCGAAGCAGCGCCAAAGGCTCCCACAGGTGCTCCAGGACCGAGATGCACAGGACCACATCCAGGCTTGCCGTCGGAATCTCACCCGACGCTTCAGGAAGGATGCCCTCAACCGCTCGAATCTTCGGGTCCGCTCGCAGGTCCGGCGCCAACGCGCAATCTACCAACACCCCGGTCCGGATGGTCGAGAGAACGGAACGAACGAAAGCCGCATGATACCCGCATCCGAAATCACCGACAGCTTTATCCTGTAAGGACCCGGCATACTTGCGAATCTGGCGCGCGGAAAGCCACACACCAAATCTGTCGACTACGGTCGGCCGGTAATCCTGACCGAAGGAGCGGTCTCTGTTTCCCTCTCGTTGAATCAGGCTATCGGTTGTGCTTGACGTTGACTGCTGCTGCATGGAGTACCAGGGTAAATGTGAAGTTCATAAATCCGAAGACCAGGAACACGAGTCCCGTTACAGCAAGGTGGTTTTCGGGAAACCCATTCCCCGGCAATCGCAACCCGTAACTAAGGTATCGGTAAACGAGCGGTGCGACGAGCGCCACGCCGATCAGGACAGCCAACACGCTCAGAATCACTGATCGGGTATATGAGAACCTTCGAAGCCAGCGACGTGTCCGCTCGCCTTGATAGTCGAAAAGAATCCGCGAGAGAGAGCCTACGTAAATTCCATGCAGGCCCAGCACAGACAGCATCAGCCCCAGCAGCATCCAATAAAGCGAAAAGGTCACGGGACCGATCGCAACAGGCCCAAACGTCATGGGCAGAGTCAGCATCAGACCCAAGGCAAGCAGGAGAAATCCCGGCCGATAGAGGAAGAAATCCGCGCCGTAGATAAACATGGCTTTCAGGTTTATCCAGGCCGCGTGCCATGGCGAGAACCAGCCGGCCCGCTTGTGATGGCTGAACCGGCCCTCCTGATCTTTAAGAAACCGGACAGGCACTTCAACTGTTCGAAGCCCCATGTGGATCGACTTCAGGATCATCTCCGACGCATACTCCCAGGATTGGGAATGCAGATCCATGCGCTGCAGAGCGTCGCGAGTGATACCGCGCATCCCGCAATGGATATCGGAGAACCACGTGCCGTTCAGGAAGTTAAGCAGCCAGGTGGTGACGGGCGTACCGAGATACTGATGCAGGACCGGCATTGACCCGGGCTCGATGTAGCCCCGGAACCGCGAACCCATGACGTACTCGAACCCTGCACGGAAGTTCTGAACAAAAGGCTGCAGATTCCTGAAGTCATACGTGCAATCAGCGTCGCCCATCAGAACGTAATCTCCGCGAATAAAGGGAATGGCGTCGATGTAAGCGCGCCCCAGCCCTCGTTTCGGCGATTTCAGCACGCGAGCGCCTTTTGAAAGCGCTATCTCGGCCGTGCTGTCGGTCGAACTGTCAATGATCAGGATTTCGCCTTTGACGTTCGCGTTCCTGAGGCCCTCGTGACACCAATCTACAAATTGCGCGATGGTGATTTCCTCATTCAGAGACGGAATCACGATGGACAACTCGGGTCCATCGACATCGTTGGCGGGGATCAGCAACTGCAACTCGCTGTCTTCACCAGCGACCGTCATTTGAACAGGAAAAGAAGTCAGGCTTGTCATCTGAATCTAGACGGCCTCAAAGGGCAAATCCTGCGCTCACCGCATCGTTGCGGAACATTTTGACAGTGTCCAGAGAATACTCGTCAAGATCCTTCCCTACCAGCGCCAGCTTTTCGAGGATGTTGTGTGTCGCGGTTATGACGTGACATCCGATAGCGTCGGCTTGAAAAACGTTCAACAGCTCCCGCGGGCTGGCCCAGATCAGTTCGAGATTGCCAGCATCGGCAATCATCTCGACTGCTTCTCTCATGATGGGCACAGGGTCGCGTCCAGTGTCGGCAATCCGACCCGCAAAAACGGAGATGTATCCGCCGGGGCAACCACGCATCGCTCGACTGACTTCTTCGACCTGCTCCAGCGTCAGCAGCGCGGTGACATTCAACTTCACGCCCTGTTGAGAAAGCCTGCAGATCAACTGTGCTGCCGATTTCCCGTGAGTATTCGTCACCGGAATCTTGGCATACACATTGCTGCCCCAACCGGCGATTTTGATCGCCTGCTTTTCCATCTCCCGGAAGTCATCAGAAAAGACCTCGAAAGAGATGGGCCGATCCGGGATGACGGCCAGCACCTCGCGGGCAAATGCTTCGTAGTCGCTGATACCGGCCTTCCTCATCAGAGTAGGATTGGTCGTAAACCCTTTGATATGAGGATTCCGATACAGCGTACACATCTCACTCACGTTGGCGCCGTCGGCAAAGATCTTGACCTTGAGATTAGATAAACAGCTCAGAATAACTCCGTCTCTCGGCTCAGTATCCAGTCGACCGCCTGTGACAAAGAGTCAACACGCGTATCGGGACTGTGAATACCACTCCGCTCATTGTAGCCATAGTCGATCAGTATTGTCTTGCAACCCGCGGCCGCTCCTGCGTCAATGTCCCGCCACCGGTCACCGACTAAGTAGCTTCGCTGCAGCGCGATACCGTGCCTCGAAGCGGCGCTAAGCAGCAGACCGGGAAGCGGTTTGCGGCAGGTGCAAGCGTCCTTATCGTCGTGATAACAAGCACTGAACTCGTCTACGGGGAGACGCGCCGCCAGGTAGCGATGAATATCCTCTACTGCCTCCCTGGTCGTCGATCCGCGACTGACATCCGGCTGGTTGGTGACCACGAGGAGCAGGAATCCTCGCCGTTTCAGGCGGTCTAGGGAAGTCACCGCATCTTCGACAATTACCGTTTCGCTGACGTTCGCGGGCGGATACGGTTTGCCGTCCCGAATCAGCGCTTCATTGATCACTCCATCGCGGTCGAGAAAGACGGCGCGATGAAGTACAGCAGGGGTCAAACAGATTCCCACCGTGTCTGCGTCGCTTTCAGCAGCGGGTGCGAAACAAGGAGGTGCCAGATCACAGCCTGGAATGCCTCAGAATGCGGGGTAATGTGCGATGAGTTGACGGTCGGAATCACCACACAGGCATCGGCCACCTTTGCCGTGTACCCTCCGTCCCGGCCGACAATCCCCATAATCTTGGCGCCAATTGAGCGTGCATACTGAAGTGCCATTACTAGATTGGGACTAATCTGCTTGTCCAGGTTTCCTCCGCCGACCGAAAGGACCAGAATGCCGTCGCGGCTTCTGAGGCGGCTTACGCGGAGCCAACTATCGAATACCGTGGCCCATCCCTCATCGTTTGTTCTTGCCGTCAGTTCCGAAACGTTGTCGGTTGGAGCGTAAGTTTCGATCCCTACAATCTTGCGAAAGTCGTTGACCGCATGCGAGGCGTTCGCGGCACTGCCGCCTACACCGAGAATGAACAGGCGGCCTTCTTCTTCACGCACCTTTGCCAGTAAAGACGCTACTCGCTCAAGTGCCTCAGTATCCAGTTGAGCGGCGATATCCTGCACCTCTCCCAAGAACTGGCAAGAAAAATTCATCTGATTACTTCTGTTTGACATTCACTTCCGTTGGCGGCATCGCCGTGCGTGCAGCCAGACAAGTATTGCTCCAGATCTGAAATACCTTGTTTGGACCCAATCTCGTAAAACCGTTGCCTCACTTCGTGAGACGCCAGGCTGCCGTTCGCCAGGAGTCGCTGATACACCTGGGCGAGGTCGTCCTCTGGGTTTGCCGGCGGCTGTTCAAAAACTGACCTTCGAAACACCCCAAGTCCGTAGTCGATATACTGCATCGCGGGCGTTCGGTCTCGCTTATCATATCGTAGGATCAGTCCGGCGGCAGCTTCCACATTGCTGGAGTCGTATTGCCCCTGATTCCTGTAGATCGTCATGACAGCGGGACGCCCGGAGGTGAGGAAGGTCTCCACAACGCTGCCGTAGTTACAAGGCAGGTAAGAGTCGCCGTAAAGAACAAAGAACGATTCGTTCAGCAGTGGTAGAGCGTTGCGGATCGCGCCCGCCGTGCCCCGCAGCGAGGGCCCATCGAAGGAGTATGTCAGACTCATGCCAAACCGTGAGCCGTCCCCCGCGAACTCCTGAATCATCTCTCCCAGATATCCCACGCACAACACCACATTCTGTACACCTTGTGAGCGGAGCAGGCTCAGTTGATGAGAAAGGAACGGCTCGGAATTGATAGCAATGAGGGACTTTGGGATTGTCTCCGTGATAGGCCGCAGTCTCGTAGCCAGGCCGCCGCACAGGACCACGCATTGTAACATTGCTGGGTCACGACTCACGATTGAGATACTAACATTGTCCCTTGGAAGTCAAATTTCGTGCGGACCTCGCGAAGCCCCGCGCTGCGCATAGCGTGGCGCAAACGCGTTTTATCTTCTGTATAGAACATCAGGAAACCGCCGCCCCCCGCACCGATCAACTTACCACCTAAAGCGCCATTACTCCGGCCAAGTTCGTACCAGTCATTGATCGCGCTGTTGCTCATGTTATCTGAGCGCTGCTTTTTGTGCTCCCAGTGGACATGCATCAGCTCTGCGAAACGCGTCAAATTGCCGCTCTCAAGGGCGTCCCTGCTTTGAAGACCGAGTTCCTTGATCAAATGCAGGTTTTCAACCATTGCCTTGTCCTGGACTTTGCTCTTCGTATCCTGATCGCGCAGAATGGCGGAGGCCGACCTGGTCTGCCCGGTATAAAACAGAACGAGATTGTCTTCTAAGTTAGCCAGAGTTTCGGCACTTAATTGAACCGGAGTTACAACCACGCTGTCGTTTTTTTTGAATTCAAAGCAACATATTCCGCCAAACGCGGCAATGTACTGGTCCTGCTTCCCCACCGGTTCATTTAATCGCTCGATTTCGATGTGGCACGCTTGCTCCGCCAGTTCCTGTTTCGGGATGATAGTTCGCTTCTGCAAGTAGAGAGCCTGCAGCAGTGCAGTCAGAAAGCTCCCGCTGGAGCCCAGACCGGTTCCAGCTGGTATTTCGGAAAAGCTGGTGATCTCTAGAGAATGCGGTTCGTCCCAGGTGAGCCGTAGCGCTTCGCGCATCAAAGGATGCTTGATGTCTTCGACTTTCTGCACACGCTCCATCTGTGAGTACTTAAGGATGAGATCGTCCACGAACGGCTGGTGCACGGTGATGTAGACGTATTTGTCGATGGCAGCGGACAGCACGAAGCCGCCGTATTGCCGGTAATATGAAGGTAGGTCTGTACCGCCTCCGCCAAGGGAAATTCGCAAGGGACTTCGAGTAATAATCACGCTTCGCACGATTTTACTCTGCCGATGCAAGGGAAACACGGAGCGCTGCTTGCTTCCTGTTACGAGCCTGGGACAGGAAGATCTGACGTCGTAAACTCCTGGCGTCCTATCGTTCCGTCCAGGCCCGATTTTCAATCTGCAGATGCTGTTCCGGCCCGCTCCGTGAAAGTCTAGTAAGCGGCGGCCGCAGCTTCGGCGACAGACTGGTCCTGCTCACCGGCACCGCCACTTACGCCAACGGCTCCGACCACCTTGCCGTCCTTCTTAAGCGGGATTCCGCCGGCGAAGATCATTACCTTGCCATCGTTGGAAGCGTTGATACCAAAGAACTGCTGAGTCGGCCCGCTGTTCGCGCCCAGGTCTTTGGTTGTGATGTCGAACGCGCGGGAGGTCCACGCTTTTTTGATAGATATATCCACGCTGCCCAGCCAGGCGTTGTCCATACGAACGTGGGAGACGAGGTTCCCGCCTGCGTCCACAACCGCAATGTTCATGGGCTGCCCAATCTCGGCTGCTTTCTTCTCGCCGGCCGCGATAATGCGCCGGGCGTCTGCAAGTGTAATCATTCAAGCTCCTCTTTCGGATTAGACGACGATTCATTTTATTCTGATCAGGTTTCGGCATAGTAACGATCAGGAGACTGAACGAGGAGACCCTTTTTCGCAGCCATCACTTTCAGCTGACGAAAGCCTGAGGAAGTAATCGGCTGATTCGAGACAAATCCGATGCTGTACTCGCTGCGAAGATCTTCTTCGATCGCGCGGAAGATATCGACGATACTTCTCGCCTTGGTGACTTCGAAGAAGGCTCCTCCGGTTTCTCCGGCCAGATGCTGCAAGACTCTTTTGCCGTCAGGACCGAGGAGGCGACTACCGTAGTAAGAAGCGTCGGAGAACAGGATGCAGTAGACCAGAGCTCCGACGCTCTGAGCGGATCGGATCGCATCCGCACTGCTGATACTGCTCCCTTCGTCAACTCCATCGGTCAGGACGATGAGCGCCTTCCGGCCTCCTTGTTTCCGCATAATCTGAACGGAGGCAGTGCGGACAGCATCGTACAGTAATGTGCCGCTGCCGTAGGCGGATTGCTGCGCGGTAGGTGTATCGATCAGGGAGAGGGTGTCCTGCAAATCCTTGCGCGACGATGTGATGCCCTGGCGAATGACGATAGCCTGGTCGAACTGTACAACCACGGCTTTGTCCTTGTTCTCCCGGAGGACCTGATCGAGGAAGCGGTAGCTGGCGCCGCGCTCGTTTTCGAGCACCCGTCCCTGACTCAGGCTCGTGTCGATGAGGAGAGCGATGGTCAGAGGGAGGTCCGATTCGCGCGAAAAATATCGGATAAGCTGCGGTTTCCCGTTTTCCCGGACCGTGAAATCTTCTTTCCGCAAGTCGCGTATGATTTGGCCATTTTTGTCGCGCACCGTGACAAATACGTTGACAACTTTCACTCCCGCCGAGAAGGTAGGTCCCTCCTGCGCCGGCGCGAGGGCGCCCGCGGCGAACGCGCCCAGAAGAAACTTTCGGCGATTCACAAGAAGATCAGCGGAGATTTCGAAGGATCTCATGGGCGGCACGCTTTCCGGACGCGATCGCGCCGTGAACGGTTGCGCCATGGCCGTTCGTTTCGGTGGCCTCTCCGGAAAAGTAGAGGGTATCGTCTACGGGCTGGGCCAGGAGTTCGCGCGCGGGAAGGCCGTCTGGTGGAACATAGCTATAAGCGCCGCGGGAGAACGGATCACTGCTCCAGTCATGAAAATGCGCAGCCGCCAGCCCGGAATCGAGCTCATTGACATCGAGCGATGTGATGCGGGCCAAATGGCCAATAGCGTCCCCGATGATGAACTCACGAGTGCGTCCCATAAGGGGTTCGGCCTTTCTGCCGGCGCTCCA
>JAOAPP010000428.1 GCA_025462985.1 Bryobacterales bacterium
TATCCTTTTTTGGGATAATCCGATGATGGGATCAGCTTCGCGCCGATGGCACCTCGCGCGCGAAATCTGCAAAAATCCGTTCATTCCGCCGGTCAGCTGGCTTTTTGCGGGCTGTTGATCGAGGCCCGCAGGAAGGCCGGACTGACCCAGCACGCACTAGCCAGGCGCCTGCAGAAGCCGCAGTCATTCGTCGCCAAATACGAAGGGGGCGAGCGGCGGGTCGATGTAGTGGAGTTTGTTTCCATCTGCCGGGCCATTGCGGCTGACCCTGTTAAATTGCTCAAGAAACTGAGCGAGGTGGTTTGAGACAACTGGCTAATGATGTCCGTTCTAAAGGCCAAACGGTCCTTCCGTTTACGAGCGCAAAGATGGCGTCTGGCTACCCGGTGCTTCCCTCGGCGCTCGTCAGGCCGAGCGGTTCATCAGGGTCTTTAACTGGGACTCTAACCTTACAGGGCTTAGTTCGCCATCGTAGCAGCATACCCCGCAGCTCCCCCACGTTCCTAGCATCCGAAGCATTGCGGCGTTATGCAACTACATCTCGCCTCAGAAGGCCACCCTGCGCAGGTTAGCTCTCCTTCGGAGTAAGCCGACGCACCACGTCCTCTTCTGGACGTGAAACCTACGAAGACGCGGCAACTTTCACCGGGATTGATTTAGCCGCTGGCGTTTTGCTCTTCTCAGCGTAATGCCAGAGTGGCAGCAGCGGGTTACACTCAGGAAAATACCCTGCGATGCAACCTTCAGGGATGTCGTATGCGACGACCTGGAGGCCTTCGACCTTGCGCTCGACGCCGTCGTCCACGGCGGTTGTCAAGGTCACGGCTTGACCTTCCGCTAAACCGAAGCGGTCAATATCGTTGCGATGCATCAAGACAACGTGACGGGACCCGTAAATCCCGCGAAACCGGTCATCGTAATTATACACCGTTGTGTTGAACTGCCCGTTGCTGCGGAGCGTAATTAGCTGGACGACGTCACGCTGCTCCGGCGGCACATCTATATCCGTGGAGAGCGAGGTGGGAACAATGAAATTAGCTTTGCCGGTTTTGGTTTTCCATTTGCGCTTGCGGGCATCGATGGGGCGGTGAAATCAGCCGGGTATCCAGAGACGCGCATTGAAATCGTGGAAGATGTCTGGGTAGGTCGCGGCGATAGAGTCTCTGACTTTACTGTAGTCGGAAACCCAATCATCCCAGGGTATGGTGCTCCGAGACGTGGCAGCAGCCTTTGCCAATTCGGAAACGATTCTGGTCTCTGACAGCAGATGGGAGCTTGCAGGTTTCACCTGACCGCGTGACCCATGCATGCAGCCGGTGCTGTCCTCCATCGAGACCGCCTGCAGCCCGCTCACTTGCTGGTCGATCTCGATACGCCCGAGACAGGGCAAGATGTAGGATATTTCGCCATGCACCAAGGCGGTTCGATTGAGTTTGGTGAGGATCTGTACCGTCAGCCTGAGCTTGCGCCACGCCGGCTCCACCAGCCGATGTTCGGGGACGGCTCGAACCAAATTGCCCCCGAGCAAAACGATCGCGCGCACGCTGCCATCGATGATCTTTTCGCAGGCTTCGACGGTGTTAAGCCCCTTACCCTTTGGCGTATCGATGCCGAAGAGTTGTTTGAGTTTATCCGCCGGAACCTGCTCGGGTTTCTCCGTGATCCCGACGGTCCGTTGACCCTGCACATTGGAATGCCCACGAACCGGGCAAATACCCGCGCCGGGCCGGCCAATGTTTCCGCGCATCAAAGCCAGGTTGACCAACGTCTGAATAGTCTCGACGCCCTTCTTGTGCTGGGTCAATCCCATGCCGTAGATGAACATGACCGACTTGGCATGGGCATAAACGACAGCGGCCGCCTCCAGCGCCCCGCGCGTCAACCCGGAGCGGTTTTCGATCTGCTGCCAATCGGTGGCCTTTGCCGCCGCCTTGAATGCTTCGAAGCCGTGCGTGTGCTCCGAAATAAACTCCGTATCAAGGACCGAACTTTTCCCGGGAAGTCCGGCCTTTTCGTCGAGGTCGAAGAGCACCTTAGCGATGCCCATAATGGCGGCGGTATCGCCCCCAGCCTTGACTTGGTGGTATTGCGAGGTGATCCGTGTCGGCGACTTGATCAGCATGTCCGCCGGGGACTGAGGATTGGCGAATTCCACCAGCCCGCGCTCCCGCAACGGATTGAAAGTCACGATCGGCACGCCACGCTTTGCAGCCTCCTGCAACTCGTGCAGCATGCGCGGACTGGATGTGCCCACATTCTGGCCAAAAAAGAAGATGCAGTCGGTGTGACTGAAGTCATCCAGCGTGCAGGTTCCAACCGGCACGCCGATGCTTTCTGGCAGCGCCACTGACGTAGTTTCGTGGCACATGTTTGAACTGTCGGGCAAATTGTTGTTGCCATAGGCGCGCGCGAGGAGACCGTACATGAACGCGGTCTCCAGCGACGCCCGGCCCGAGGTGTAGAATACGGCACTTTCCGGAGCGATCGCGCGAAGCTCGCGACCGATCTCCTCGAAAGCGGTTGCCCATTCTACCGCAACGTATTTGTCAGTCGTCTCGTCCCAACGCATCGGGTGGGTCAGGCGGCCAGCCGCCTCTAGATGATGATCATCCCACTTTTCCAGATCAGACACTGAATGATCAGCAAAGAATTCGGGCGTCACCCGCTTGTTGGTTATTTCCCAGGTGGTCGCCTTGGCGCCATTCTCGCAAAACTCGAAAACCCGGGGGTCCGCGGGTTTTGCCCAAGCGCAACTCACACACATAAATCCGTCGGTTTTGTTCTGCTTCAGCAACACACGCGCACCGCTGAAGGGGACCCGATCTCGCCCCAGGCTCTTTAAGAGAGATTTGACGGAACCCCATCCCCCGGCAGCCCCAGTGAATGGTTTGACTTCGAGGTCGCGCCCTAACTTGCGAGTTCTGGCCATACATCCGACTCCGAAACACCCGGTGAC
>JAOAPP010000445.1 GCA_025462985.1 Bryobacterales bacterium
ACCTGTCCAATCCGCCCCGGTTCAAGACACTCCTGCCGCAGATTGAAGACCTCAAGAACAAGATTACCCAGAAGAATCCGAATTCCTTTGAAGGCCTTCGGCTGGCGGGAATACTCGAGCTGCTGAACAAAAATACCGACGGTGCGCTGGCGCCTTTCGACAAGGCGAACAAGATCCGGCCTTATTCTCGGGAACTCGTCGGGTGGTACGCCGAGGCATTAGGAAAAGATCATGCGGATCAGGCCGAGGCGCTGGTGCGCAACATGCTGGCGCACGATAAAACCTGGGGACCCGGCTATGACTTTCTTTTCCTCCTCTATCGCAAGAACGGGGAAGCGGCGAAGGCCGCGGGCGTTTTGCGGCAGCGGTACGAGAGCGACCCGAAGAACCCCGTCGCCGTAATCAACTTAGCGAACTACCTTGTAACGGTGAATCGGTACGATGAGGCCGAGCCGATTATGAGGCGGATGCTGGACGATAAAGCGGCATTTCCATTGGGCCATCAACTCGTAGGCGAATTTTATGCCAGGGCCAAGAAGTACGACAAAGCAATGGAGCAGTTTCAGGCAGGGGCGAGCGAAGATCCCAAACGGGCATTGACTTACAACCAGCGGATCGTGGCTCTCTACGCGGCCATGGGGAAGCGGGATGATGCAACTAAGCTCGCACACTCGCTCGCTACAAAGAATCCAAAGGACGCAACCAGCAATGAGATGTATGCTGCGCTGCTGCTCCAATCCGGTTCGCAAGCAGATGCGAAGAAGTCGATTCCGGAGTTGACGAACTTGGTTAAGAATAGTCCGAACAACCCGGTTCTGCATCTGGATCTCGCGCGCGCCTACTGGGCGACGAACGAAGGAAACAAGGCTCTGAGCGAAGCAATCGAAGCGGTACAGCAAGAGAGCAAATCGCGTGCTCCACGCGCCGCGGTCTTGGTTCCCGGGCGCGTAATCTCGGCACGAATTTATGAGTCGCGAGGGCAACATGCCCAGGCACTGGAGCAGAGCGACCAGGCACTGAAGATCCAAGATGGTAATCCTGAAGCCAGGCTGCTTCGAGATCAAGCGCTGGTCGGGCTGAACGAACTGGATCAGGCACGGCCCGATCTGGAGAAATTGGTCCAGCAGTATCCCGGACTGACCGATGCACGCCTTGGGCTCGGCAGTCTGTATATGCAGCAAAGAGAGTACGCGAAGGCCGGTGAACAGTTCAGTAAAGTCTGGACTTCCTCTCCTCCCGATGTGCGAGGCTATCTCGGACTGCAAGAGCTCAAGATGGCACAAGGGAAAGCGGCCGAGGCCGTCAAGGGCATGCAGGACCTGGTGGATAAAAATCCTTCGATGGCGTCATTTCGGTTCCAGCTGGCAAATACTCAAGCGGTAGCGGGTTCAGTGCTGCAAAGCACCAAGCCGGATCAGGCCAAGGCTCTTTTCGAAAGCGCGACGGAGAACTACAAGCAGGTTCTGAAAACAAACGGCAACACAGTGGATGCCTGGATTCGCCTGGGCAGTCTGCAGAGGGTGCTGGGCCAGAACGATGCGGCTCTCTCTTCGTTCGAACACGCGATGAATGCCGATCCGCAGAACGTAGGAGCAATCCTTAACCGCGGGATGCTGCTTGACGCAATGGACCGGAAGAAGGAGGCTGGCGATCTGTACAATCGGGCGCTGGGCATCGATCCGAACAATGCGCTCGCGCTGAATAACCTGGCCTTCCTGAATGCGGACAGGGGGACAAATCTTGATCAGGCGATGACCTTCGCTGAGCGGGCCAAGAAGCAGGCGCCAAAGAGCGTGGATGTGGCGGATACGCTCGGGTACGTGTACTATCGGAAGAACCTGAACGCAGCGGCGCTGCAAATCTTCAAGCAGAACGTGGAAGATCAACCGCAAAACCCGACTTTCCATCTGCACCTGGCGATGGCTCTGCTGAAGCAAGGCGACAGGCAGGGAGCACGGAGCGAGGCGCAGAAGGCGCTGAAGAATGCGCCTCCGTCACAGCAGCCGCAGATTGAATCGTTTGTAAACCAGATCGGCTAGATCGAGAGTGGCCACTCAGTTCGTGCAGAGAACGCCGGCTCAATGGCGTCCTACCGTATGCTACGTTGCTCCATTTCTCCTGTTCATGGCGGCTCTCGCGGTGTTCGGGTATCTACCGATCCGGCCTGAGATCTCGGCTCCGCTTTGGGTCCTGCTTTTGCTGCCGGTCTGCGTCGCCTTTTGGCCCCGCGAGCTTCCGGCGCTCCCGGACAACTGGGCTGGCAGCCTCGGAGTTGGAGCGCTCGTCTTTGGGATCTGGATTGGCCCGGAGATTCTGATCCCGGGATACCGGAATTCTCCATTGTTTTCGAACGGGGTGATCGGACATGTTCACTCTTCCCTGCCCGATGCGGCGCTTCGCAACTGGTGGGTGTTGGCCTGGAGATCGGCCAGGGCGGTCATCGTGGTGCCGATTGTCGAGGAACTGTTTTGGCGCGGCTGGTTGATGCGCTGGCTTATCGATAAGCATTTCGAACGCGTGCCGCTTGGAAGCTATTCGCCGCTGGCCTTCTGGGCGACAGCGGCACTGTTCGCATCGGAACACGGTCCGTATTGGGACGTTGGGCTGATCGCGGGAGCAATTTACAACTTGTGGATGATCCGAACGAAATCGCTCGCCAATTGTGTCCTGATGCACGCGGTCACGAATGGACTGCTGTGCGTGTATGTGATCGCGGCCGGTCAATGGCAGTACTGGCAGTAACGAAAAGTAGCCGATCGTAGAAAATCGCGGTCCCCGTCGTCTAATTGATCTATGCCTTGCCTGCTGGCGCTGCTCGCCGTTGCGTTTCCTCGTGTAGCCATCATTCTCCTCTGGCTGTTCTCAAACTTCTTCAATGGTGTGTACCATGGAATTCTCGTTCCGGTTCTGGGCTTCCTCTTTCTGCCTTTGACTTTGATCGTGTACACATTCTTTGGCGGCCCGAAATCCCCGATGAACGGACAGGAGCTGATTTTCCTGGCGATCGCGGTGATTCTGGATCTCGGACTGGTGGGCGGCAGCACATTCCGCCGCGGACGGTAAGCCACAAAGAGTGAGAATTCGCCTCTCCGGATGGGTACTAGGATCGTGTGGCATTATTCCGCACGCTGAGCGCAGCTATCCAGGGGATCGACGCCCATGTGGTCGAAGTGGAAGTCGACATGTATCCTGCGGGAACGGCTCGCGACTTTGTGACAGTCGGAATGCCGGACGCAGCAGTCAAAGAGAGCCGTGAACGGATCAAATCCGCGCTCTTGAATTCGGGATTCGGATACCCTTCCAAGTCGGTGACGATCAATCTCGCTCCTGCGAATCTGCGCAAGGAAGGAGCCGGTTTCGATCTGCCGATGGCCACGGCGCTCCTGGGCGCAATGGGAGCGGTACGCCCCTCCGAGGATTTCATGCTGGTAGGCGAACTTTCGCTGGATGGCAGCTTGCGGCCAGTGCGAGGCGCCTTGTCCATTGCGGTCTGCGCGGCTCGCAGAGGTGTGGCGAACCTGCTCGTTCCCCATGAGAACGCGGCCGAAGCAGCGGTGGCAGACGGCATTCAAGTGTTTGGCCTGAAGCATCTCGCCGAGGTGGTGCAGCTGCTGAACGATCCGGCTGCATTTACGGCGACGAGGCCTGCCCTGCCGGCCGCGAACGACTCCGATCCGGAGATGCCGGACTTCCGCGACGTCCGAGGACAAACGATGGCGAAGCGGGCGCTCGAAGTAGCGGCGGCGGGCAACCACAACGTGTTAATGATCGGGCCGCCGGGATCGGGCAAGACGATGCTGGCAAAGAGACTGGCCGGAATCCTGCCGCGGTTAACATTCCGGGAAGCCTTGGAAGCGACGCAGATTCACGGCGTCGCCGGCGTGCTGCCGAACGGTGTGGGCCTGCTGCGGCAAAGGCCATTTCGAGCTCCGCACCACACGATTTCAGATGCCGGGCTGATCGGCGGAGGCAGCGGGAGCGCACGTCCTGGCGAGGTCAGTCTCGGTCATCAAGGCGTGCTCTTCCTGGACGAGCTGCCGGAGTTCCCGCGCGGAGTGCTCGAGCAACTACGGCAACCGCTCGAAGAAGGATCGGTGTCTCTGGCGCGCAGCAACGGTACGCTCACATTTCCGGCACGCATCATGCTGGTGGCCGCCATGAACCCATGCCCATGCGGTTTCTATGGCGATAGCACGCGGGATTGCCGATGCACACCGGGCATCATCCAACGCTACCTGTCAAAGGTGAGTGGTCCACTGCTGGACCGCATTGACCTGCATATCGAAGTCCCGGCCGTGCCATACAAGGAGCTTCGCTCGCGTACTGACGGACAAACGTCGGCGGAGATCCGCGAGCGCGTGGAAAAGGCGCGCGATATTCAACGAGAGAGGGGATTTTACAATGCCCAGATCCCGCCGTCGCAGCTGCGGCATGTGTGTGCGCTTGACGAACAGGGCGAGAAAACGCTGGAAATGGCGGTACGAAGATTGAATCTCTCAGCCCGCGCGCATGACCGGATTCTTCGCGTGGCGAGAACAATCGCGGATCTGGACCATGCCGCAAATGTGCTTGCGAAGCACCTGGCCGAAGCAGTGCAGTTTCGGAATCTGGATCGGAACTACTGGAGTTGAGGTGCGTGTAAGTCTCCGGCGCGAGATCGACGTGCGCCTCTGACCGCCAGAACACAGCGATCTAAGTACAACGCCGACTGACCTGAAGTTCCGGAATTACGGTGACTGTCCCGAATCCGCGAATCCGAAACTACCGGGCTTGAGAACTGGACGCCGAAGGAGTATCGGCCTCGTTGACCGTGCGATCGGGGTTGCGCTCCAGCACGATCCCGACAAAGTAATCCGCACTGGATTTCAAACACCGTCTCACAACTCCAACGTACACTCGAGCCCCGTGTCGAACGCGAACCTGGCAACCGGGGAGAAGGGGTTTGCTGAGGCGGAGTCCAAGGCCGGATTCCGAACGGTCTTCGATCATGCCCTGTATCTCGATTTCCGATCCGGCGTGATCCAGGTATGCGACGACGATTCTTGCGAAATAGCCTCTTCTAGGTTCTTTGCGCTGATTCATGACGATTCACCACGGCGGCGAAAATGATCCGAAAGAGCTGATCGAATTCCACGCCTGACAAGGATGTGCGAAGCCCGCCTGAATTTTCTCCTGCCTGACCAGGGGCTAAAAATGCCGCCATTCAGGCGTCTACCTTCAGCCAATCTTCCGCGTTCTTCTTCTCGGTTTGTCACGAAGCACCTTGGCGAAACCCCACGTTCGTTGCTGTCGTCGTGCATGGCCGTGGTCACCCATCGGGCCCAGACCGGCTGCCGTCCTTGCGAACCATCCAGCACTCGTCCTCTGACCGGCCATTTGCGAGCGCCTTCTTCAAATCTCTTCGGATTCTCCATTCGCCGTATCTTCAGGCGTGAAGAGTCCGGCCGCAGACTGACCGATGATTTCCCGTTGCGAGTAGCCGAAGATACGTTCGGCGCCCGTGTTCCATCCGGCTGCCATTCCGCATACCTCTACCGGTACCAAACGCATAGCCGCCGAACGTTCTCCGTGAAGAGTCGAAACTGCTCCTCGCTGGCGCGCAGACGGGCATCGGCCAGCTTACGATCGGTAAGATCGCGCAACAGTGCGGGCGATATATTTTCGGCAGCGCGGTCCATAGTACTCATCCCCGGGAGTCAGGGACTCCAGTTGCGCGTCTACAACTCAATAGCTATGTACGGTTACGTACAAACAGTATCACGGATACGAGTACAAGCGAAGGATCCAAAAACATGAAGAGTACCAGCGCCGCTATGTATTTCAACGCATCTGTAAGAATTTCCGTCTAAGTGACTACAAAGGCAAATGGAGAATAAACTTCTGGCCGCGCTGAGTGAGCATGAACTTCAGCGGCTTATGCCTCTGCTGACTCGTGTCTCGCTAGCCATGAAGCAAGTGGTCTACCGGCAGAACGAACTCATCGACTACGTATATTTTCCGGCGACAACGATTGTGTCTTCGGTTGCGACCATGGAAGACGGGAGTGTGATGGAGGTCGCCACTGTTGGAAACGAAGGCATGGTCGGCCTGCCCATTTTTCTGCGGACGGATCGGACCACGCTCTCGGCATACTCACAGGTCGTCGGGGACGCGTACCGGATGACTGCCGACGATCTGCGGGCGGAAGTTCAGCGTGGCGGCCCGCTGGTGAATATTTTGCTTCGCTATACGGAAGCGCTGCTGATTCAGATCGCACAGGGCAGCGCCTGCAACCAGTTACATACAATTCGCCAACGCTGCGCGCGCTGGCTTCTGATGACCCATGATCGGGTGGGCGAAGCCACCTTCGCGATTACGCAGGAGTTTCTCTGTCAGATGCTCGCGGTCCGTCGAGCGACCGTCAGCGAAATTGCTTCGTCCCTCCAGGAAGCGGGGCTCATCCGTTATAGCCGGGGTAAGATGACGATAACCGATCGCCAAGGATTGCAAGCCGCTTCATGCGAGTGCTACAACGTCATTCGGTTGGAATACGAACGCGCTTTGGCTGAAATCTGAGCTAAGCCGGTGATGAGCACCATAAATGAGCAGGAATTCCGCACATTGTGCGAAGAGGTCCGCGAGAACGCTCCCGTCATTTTGCAAGGGCTGACCGACCCGGATCGTAAAACCGGGGCTTTATTGATCGCTGTGTTCCAGAGAGTATGTGAGCATTTGCACCTGGATGCGCAAGCACAGATGGCAAGCCTGGAAGACCGCGACGGGTTTGCGCTGCTGCAGACCCTCGAAGAACACATGCAGCCGGAGTTCTTCTACAGCAACATCATCGACCACGAGCTATTGAGCGCCCTCTGATGACCCGGGCGCGAGTGGAAACTCAAAGTAGATGACTTCTTGTCCGGAGGGCATCTCCTTCATGCCGCTCAGATAGAGCCGGTCTCCGCCTTCCGACTGCGCTTCGAAGTAAAAAAAGCCGCTGGCTGATTCGCCCGGTGGAAGCATCCTGGCAATGAAGGCGCGGTCGGCGATCTCGGGTGTGTTCAGGCGATTCTTCTTCTTCGGCAGAGGCACGGGAAGCGGGATCTGAGAGCCGCTTTTTCCGTGAGCACCAAGCGACATCACGTCTCCGGGGTCAACGGCGGAGACGTGACGCCCATCCGCAGCGACGAGCGTCACGTCGAGGTTTCGCAAGTCCAAGGTTTTCTGCCGCTTGTTCTCGATCACGATAAGGACAGGCAGCACGCCATGTTTCAGCAGATCGGCTTTCTTCCCAAAGACATCGGCCAACTGGTCCGGCTTGTCGAATGCTTTAGCGCCAACGGTCACCTGATCGGAGCTCTGATGGGCATATTGCGAGGCCGCGCCGGGCCGGAAGGTGTCGGTATTTGAAGCAAAGCAAAGGCCAACAGCGGCCAAAGTTATACTCGAAATCACGACCCGCAATCTTGGAATCACGCGTTCTCTTCTCCTCTACCGCGTACTGCAGCTTGTTTCTTTTCCATTCATTGTCGTCTACTTCGTTTCCCGGACTCTGAAGGATAAGGATTACCGGCCGCACTTCCCGGAACGGCTGGGCTTCCTGCCCCGAATATTCAAACGGACGGACCCGAACTCCATCTGGTTGCATGCGGTGTCGGTGGGCGAGGTGGTTTCAGCAATCCCCCTGATCAAGCAACTACGGGCGCAGCACCCCGAAACGCCCTTCTTTGTCACATCGTCCACCATCGCCGGACGCAAGGCGGCAGAACGGCAGGCGAGCACGCTGGTAGACGGCGTCTTCTACGCGCCCATTGACTTTGTGTGGTGCGTCCGAAGGGTGCTGCGGGCCATTAGGCCAGCGCTGCTCATCGTTCTAGAAACAGAGATCTGGCCCAACCTTTATGCGGAAGTGAAGCGGACCGGTGCGGGGCTGGCCATCGTGAACGGGCGGATTTCGGACCGGACATGGCCACGGTATCTGAGCGCTCGCCGATTCTTTTGCCCTATTCTTCGGCTGCCCGACGCGATCCTGGTCCAGAGTTCTACCGACTACAAACGGTATGTCCAGCTTGGCGTCCCGGAAGAACGGCTGGAGGTGGCTGGAAATCTGAAATACGATTCAGCCTTGGCTCCTCGCAAGCTCGACTTGCCAACCTTCGAGGCGAAGCAGGTGTGGGTGGCCGCGAGCACCGTTGGGCCGAACGAGCGAGGCAGTGCGCGGGCGCATTCGGTGGACGAAGACGCCGTCGTCATCCGAATCTTTCAGCATTTGCGGGCCGAGTTTCCAGGACTGCTGCTGATTCTAGCCCCCCGGCAGCCCGCCCGGTTCGAGACAGTCGCGCGCAAGCTGAGGAGCGCCGAGGTGACGTTTATCCGGCGTTCTGAAATGCGGGCCGGACAAGCGGCGAGATTGCGGCTGCCCGGGGTGCTGCTGCTGGATACGATTGGAGAGCTTGCCGAAACGTACGGAAGCGCCGATGTCGTCTTTGTTGGCGGGTCGCTGGCTCCGCGCGGCGGGCACAACATTCTGGAGCCGGCGGCGGCTTCTGCGCCGATCATCGTCGGGCCGCATATGGAGAACTTTGCTGCGATCGCGCATGATTTTCGCGAAGCCTCGGCAATGGTGCAGGTAAAGGATGAACAAGAACTGCTGCGGACGGCGCGTTCGCTGCTGGCCGATCCGCAGCAGGCAAAGAGCCTGGGAGAGCGCGGCCGCACAGCAGTTCTAAAACGGGCAGGCGCAGCTCTCAGGATCGCGGAAAGACTCTGGCCGATTTACTACGGCTCATACCGGCGACCGCCGCTCGGGGGGCTGACCCGGTGGCCGCTGCAGTTGCTGTCGTACTTGTGGACAGCGGGCGGGTGTTGGAAGCGGGCGCATGGCGAGAAGATGGCGCGGTCCCTGCCGCCGCTGCCGGCGCCCGTGGTGAGTATCGGCGCGATCACGGTGGGCGGCTCCGGGAAAACTCCGTTCACGAAATACCTCACGCAGTTGCTGCTGCAACGGGGAGATTCGCCTGCGATTCTGACGAGGGGTTATCGCAAGCGTTCTCCTCAACCTAACCTGGTGCTCTCGCCCGGAATGGACGTCGCTGCAGCGTTCACTGGGGATGAGGCGCAGATTTTTCTGCGGTCAGCACAAGCTCCGCTCGGCATTGGGGCGAACCGGTATGAAACGGGGAAGATCCTGCTGGCGCAGTATCCCGAAACGGATATTCTGCTGCTCGATGACGGGTTTCAACACGCGCGGCTGGCCCGTGAGGTTGACATCGTTCTGATCGACGGGCTCGATCCGTTTGGCGGCGGAGCGACAGTGCCGCTGGGAAGATTGCGCGAACCGCTTCAGGCGCTCAGCCGGGCGGATATTTTTGTCGTGACGCGGGCGGAGAGCACTGACAGGTTCGAAGCGATACGCAGGGGCCTGGCGCGGTACAACGAGACCGCACCGGTCTTTCGAACGCGGTTAATTGCACGGCGATGGCGCGATTATCTTTCGGGCGAGACGCTGCAGGTCCCGGCGGGAACGCCCGTTGCCGCTTTCTGCGGTTTGGGCAATCCTCAGAACTTCTGGAACACACTGGATGGGCTGGGATTGAAGGTGGTTTTCAAATGGGTATTTGGCGACCATCACGCTTATACGCCAGTGGAAATTCAGCGGACCGCACACCAGGCGCGAGCGAATGGAGCGCCAATGCTGGTGACTACGGAAAAGGATCGCATCAATTTGCCCGATCATCTGGAGCAGGCCTTGAAGGGCATGCAGCTGGCCTGGCTGGAGATCGAACTGCAACTCGAAGATGAGTCTGGGTTCTTTGCCGCGTTCGATCGCGCGCTGGCGGGGAGACCTGGTTCCGCCGCCGTTAAGACCCCTCGCTGAACCGACTTCATGTGCTCATGGGCATCGTGCCCGTCATCAACGTCGTGACCATGTTCGTGACCATGTTCAAGTCGCCCGAATCGCGAAAAATCCGGGACTGGCTGCGCTTTTACGAGCACCAGCAAAGCTCTATACCCTTTAATCCAGCTGCTCCAAAGGAGCGACCGGCCAATGTTAGCTGAGAGTGCCGGGCAAAGCCAGCGCTGAAAAGCGCCTCTCCGGGAACTGCACCTCAGCGCACATCAGCCGTGACTGATTTCCTGTATTGAGTGTGCGCCCAAGAGCGCCGGTATAGGGGTGAATAAGGTCACGAGCGTGGTCAAGTCTGCCAGGGAGAAAATCATTGGAAACGAAACACAGGTGGTTTGTTGGAATCGATTGGGGCGGTGAAGCACATCAGGTTTGCGTACTCGACCACGACCGCCGTAAAGCGGTGCGCTACTTTCCGGCTATGCTGGCGCTTTGCCCAGCGGTAGATGAACCCTGGATATGGGCTCTGCTGGCACTCGCGCCGTTGCCACCCAAGGCCAGGCGTGTCACTCTGGCCCGCATCGAGTCAGTTCTGAAACGCACCGCATCCGCCGCCGAATCAGCGCGACAGACGTTCGCAGCGTACTGCAACGGGAGTGCCTGAATATCGCTCCTCATTCTGCCGAGGCGATTGCCGAACACGTCGGCATCTTGATCCCACTGCTGCGTGCATTCGAAACGCAATATGGGCGCG
>JAOAPP010000459.1 GCA_025462985.1 Bryobacterales bacterium
GAAGGGCTCATTAAGTCTACGCGTCGCGTGTATCGCCAGGATTATGTGGTCTTCCTGCGTGCTGCGGACGGCAAGATCGCGTTCCTGAGGGAGTACTTCGATCCCGTTTGGCCCGGAAAGTCGAATCTTGAGATCGGCAGGTGCTGATGCGTGAGTAGCTGGCAGTATTTTCGTGAGAGTGCTTGCCGGGATCACAGCTCTTCGTGTTCGAGATCATCGTCGCAAAGATCCACAATCATCGAATTAAAGCTGAAGGCCAACCAGCGTCGGAATGTTGGTAGATCCCTCTTGGACGGCCAAACCTCAGGCACGCGATACCATCCATCCAGGTGTTCTTCGAAGATTTCAGCTGCGCGTCCCCCCAAATACTCCAGGGCCTGATCCTCGCCATCGCACTCCGGCACTAAGTAGATTGTCGGCTCTTGTTGCAAATCTTCGAGGGTTAGATGGGCGCTTGTCGGATCCACCCGGTGAAGCCAATCCAGGAATGGTCGTTCAGGCTTTACGATGATTGCTGATCGATTGATTGTGTCCACAGTGAAAGAAGCAAGATCGCCTCACGCTGCGCGACAGTAGTACTTCAGCATCCCACCCAAGCGTTGGTGACATTCAATGCCCCCTTCGTTGTCCACTGTGGCCGCTTTCGGTATGATCAGTTGATTTCCCAGACCTTGATGGTGCCGCTCTTTGAGATAATGCACTACGAACTCGCGAGCCGCTGTGCGCAGGGATCTCTCGCCGAATAAAATCAAGCGTTCCAGGCAGGACTCTTTGATTGAGCGTACAAATCTTTCCGCGTAAGCGTTCAGGTTCGGTGACTGCGGCGGAAGCTTTACTGAGGTAACGCCGACACTCGCAAGAATGCTTCGAAATTCTGCTGTGAACAATGGCTCGCGATCGTGAATGAGATATCGTTTGCCTTTCAAAAGTCCGTCGATCGCATCGGTCACATTCCGGCCAATCTGACTCATCCACAATCCATTCGGATTGGAAGCTATGCCGGCTATCTCCACTTTCCGCGTGGATAGATCAATAAAGAATAGGATGAGGAAGCGCTTCAAACCTTGAGCGGTCCAGACCTCTACGGTAAAGAAATCGGCTGCGGCGATCAGCTCCCAGTGTCGCCTCAGAAACTCCTTCCAAGTTGTTTTCCGGCTCCGCTCCGGAGCCGGTTCAATTCCGCGGTGGCGAAGAATATCAGCGATCGTACTGCGGGCCAGTTTGTGTCCCAGATTGGAGATCGCACCCTGGATGCGCCGATAGCCCCAAGTACGATTCTCTTCCGCCATGCGAACGACCAGCATGTCGATCTCCCCGGCGGTCCGTGGTCGTCCTGGTCGGCGCTTGTTATGTCCGTCGTACTTCTGTGCAATCAGCTTACGATGCCATGCCAATAACGTATCGGGCGTGACCAGGGTGGCGACTTCGGCCAGAAGTTTTCGCCCCAACCCTTTGGCCTTGACGGCCAATCGGCGGCGCTGGTCATCATTGAACCGCAATCGGCCACCGCCCAGCTGCTCGCGTAGAACCCGGTTTTCCTCGCGCAGGTACTCGATGGTATGTTGCTGGTGTTGGTTCATCCACCCGGCGACCGCGACGAGCAAGAACTGAAAGGGATCGAGCATCCTCGGCATCGTTTTTCTGATTGTCGCAACCCTGACGGCCGACCATCATGTCGCTCTGCTATTTCCTTCGATCCTTCAATCAGTTGCAATATCCGGGCCATACGGGGACAGCCTAGCCTGGGACGGAGGAAAGCGCTGCATACACTCTGGTGATCGACCGTTGAGAGAGAAAGTTTACGCGAACCGGTAATTGCCGGTCTACATACCGGATCACAATCGAGGTGCCGTCTACTAACCCATCACCAAGCCTTCGATGTCGTGCTTCTGCGTGATGGGCACCAGCTTCTCCACAACACGACATACCAGCCTATGCTTTAGCCAATCCGGCAGCGGATCGTAGAAATCCTTTGTCACCATCATGTCGTGAAGAGCCGCATGGCCCGCCCCTGGCGCGTCCACACCCAGCACCAGCACCGGACGAGCTATCGGCGATGCATGGTCCGTCCCCCGGTGAACCGTCAAAGCAGACCGGCACGAGACATCACCCATCTGCGGGTACTTGCGCACCGCCCGCTCCTCGTATCGCCCCCACTCCTCGCGTGGTGGGAACATTTCCGCCTGCCATTTTCGGCCGTCGTCCCACTGCGTCCCTGGGGCGATCTCGAACGGCCCCATGTCCGGAGTGACATCCACGCCCGTGAGGTTGAATGCAAGTGAATCTATCCGATGATCCTGGTACGTTTCCTTGCTCGATGGGAAGTCACGATGCCAAGGCTGAACCTTCGCCCCCTGGAACGGCGTGTCGAATCCAATCTCCACGATTTGGTAGTTCGGACCCAACACTCCCTGGCACATCGCCACCACCCACGGATGCGTCACCAGCTCGACGAAGCCACTGATCGCCTGCGGATGCAGTTCGACGTACCATCGCCTGGGACCTCGGCCTACCGCGCCGCCAGGCCGTTGAATTGCTTCCCAGAAGGCGGTCATCATGTCCTCGCGAAGTTGCTCCACCCACTCACGGGAAAACGCGCCTTTCTTTGCCACGATCCCGTCTCGTTGCAAAGTGGTGACGTCTTCGGCAACGTCCAACTGAATTGGTGATGCGACTGTCATTGGCAATTAGTCCTCCCGGCCATCAACCTAAGTGCATCCTACCGTCTTACCGATGAGGGTCCGCCTCCCGCGAGGCACCTACGCGCTGCAGAACCGCAACTGCGAGAAGGAACAGCCCTCGCAGCACCCATTGCCACCACGAGCTGATGGTCCCCTCCAGGTTGAACACGTTGAACAGCAACCCGAGCAGCAGGACGCCGATGACCGTCGAGCCGACCCCACCCGAACCTCCGGTCAGCAGCGTGCCACCCACTACTACGGCGGCGATCGCGTCCAGTTCCCAGCCGGTACCGGCGACCGGATGCCCCATGCCCAGACGCGAGGCCAGTATCACACCCGCCATTCCCGCCAGCGCCCCGCTGATCGCGTATACCGGAATCAGGACCGAACCCTCGTTCGAGCCCATGGCTCGGGCAGCCTCGGCGTTATCGCCGATTGCATACACGCGCCGTCCAAAAGACGTGTGCATAAGAATCACCCAGGAGACCGCGAACGCAACAGCAAACGCGGCGACCGGCACGGGAATGGGTCCGACATGCCCGCGACCGAACCACGTGAAACCAGTCGCCGCGCGATCGATTCGCACGGCCTGCTCCGCCGTGACC
>JAOAPP010000496.1 GCA_025462985.1 Bryobacterales bacterium
GAGGTGGGCGAGAACGAGCAACCCAAGTCCATTAGCCACGAGCATACATTCGGCGAAGACACGGCCGTTCAGGATCGACTGGAGACTACGCTCTACAAACTTTCGGAGATGGTGGCGAAGCGTTTGCGCGAGCATCGGCTGTACAGCCGTACCGTTCAGTTGAAACTGCGTTACGAAGACTTCTCCACCATCACGAGGGCTTGTTCGCTGGACCACGCCACTCAACTCGATCGCGAGGTCGCCACGGCGGCGGTGCAGCTTTTCCGTCAGGCTTGGGATCGCAAAACTCCCATCCGGTTGCTCGGCGTGCATGCCGGATCCTTGCAGGACACGGAGGGCCAGATGAGCCTACTCGAGGAAACACAGACAGCTCGACTGCGGGATGCCTTCCGCTCGGTCGATCACATCCGCGGCAAATATGGGGATGGCAGCATTTCCCTTGCGAAGACTCTAAACTCGGGCATCCGCGAGCGAGTCCACGAGAATCCGTTCGGGCTCCCAGGCAAAGACCCGAAGGTCAAGAGCGACTAAGCCGCCTGAACGATCTTTGCGAAGGATACCGGATCAAGGCTCGCGCCGCCGACCAGCACTCCGTCGATATCCGGTTCAGCCATCAGCCCCGCAATGTTATCGGGTTTGACACTGCCGCCATAGATGATCCGAACGGCTGCTGCGGCGTCGGATCCGAAGCGCTTCTCCACCTCGGAACGAATGATCTGGTGTGCCTCGGAGGCGATGTCGGGCGTTGCGGTCTGGCCCGTGCCGATCGCCCAGATCGGCTCATAAGCAATGGAAGTCTTTGCGAATTGCTCCTCCGTAAGTCCCGCGACCCCGCTGGCAAACTGACGGATTAGTACATCGTAGGCCTTGCCTGCTTTGTGCTCATCCAGGCGCTCCCCCATGCAGATAATGGGCGATAGGTTGGCCTCTATTGCAGCCTGCGCTTTCTTCAACACGTCACTGTCGTTCTCACAGAAGAGCCGGCGACGTTCGCTGTGCCCGACGAGCACCCATGAGGCGCCTTCGGCATACAGCATCTCGCCCGAAATCTCGCCGGTGTAAGCGCCCTCCTTCTCCCAGTACATGTTCTGACCGCCGATGGCAATGTTGGAGCCGGAGGCAGCGCTCACTGCAGCCGGCAAGCTTAGCATAGGTGGACAAATGACGATGTCGCAGGGCGAGGGGCCTTGCAACAACGGTCGGAAGCGTTCGAAATAAGCTACCGTTTGCGAGGCGGTTTTGTACATCTTCCAATTGGCAGCCATGATGGGCCGTCTCATAGACTCTGAAGTGGAAACTGTCCTTTCTGGACTGCCGGCAGGAGATTTGTGCCGGCGGAGATGGTTGTACCGAAGTTAGCAGCCACTGTCTGGCCAATATCGGCAAGTGTCGGCCGCGTTCCGAGATTCACCCCGGCTCGAACGCCCTTGCCATAGATCAGGAGCGGCGTGTACTCCCTCGAGTGATCCGTCGAGGGCGTGGTGGGATCACACCCATGATCCGCGGTCAGGATCAGCAGGTCGTCGTCTCGCAGTGGAATTGTCGGCAGCCAACGGTCAACAACTTCGAGAGCGCGAGCGTACCCTTCCACATCGTTGCGGTGTCCAAATAGTTGATCAAAATCGACGAGGTTGACGAACACCAGCCCATCGGCTTGTTCTCGGAGGACAGCGTCCGTCTTTTCCATTCCGTCCGCATTGTTCTTTGTTTTCACCGACCGCGTAATTCCGCGGCCTAAGAAGATGTCGGAAATTTTGCCGATCGCCAGCACCGTAACGCTGCGTTCAGCCAGCTTATCAAGCAGCATCCCCGGAGGTGGTGGAACTGCAAAATCCTTCCGGTTTGCTGTCCGGGTGAAGCGGCCGGAAGCGCCGGTGAACGGACGCGCGATCACGCGGCCCACTTCGTGTGGTCCGCACAGGATCTCCCGCGCAACGTGGCAAATCCGGTAGAGCTCCTCGACCGGAATGACCTCTTCATGCGCAGCAATCTGGAACACGCTATCGGCCGAAGTGTACACGATAGGCTTGCCAGTGCGGACGTGCTCTTCCCCCAACTCCGCGATAATCTCCGTTCCAGAGGCAGCTTTGTTCCCAAGGACTCCTCGTCCGGTCTGATTCTCGAACGCTTCGAGGATTTCTGGAGGGAAGCCCTTCGGGTAAACAGGAAACGGCTTCTCAAGAATGATGCCGGCCATTTCCCAATGGCCTGTGGTGGTGTCCTTGCCGGGTGATGCGAGCGTACATTTCCCATACGCGGCTTCTGGAAACGGCTTCGGAGGTACACCTTGAAGGGGAGAAATATTTCCGAGTCCCATCCGCGCAAGATTAGGAAGCGAGAGCTGCCGACTGCGAGCTATGTTCCCCAGCGTGTTGCTCCCTTCGTCCCCGTATCGACTGGCATCGGGCATCGCCCCTATCCCGACACTATCGAGCACGATCCAGAGGACGCGGCGGAAGGCGGTCATTTTGTCTTGTCGGCGGTGGTGGCCGGAGGCGGCGCCAGGAACTCTTCTTTCAGGCGGGCCGCGCGGTCGCGTACAAGATGCATGAAGGCTTCATGCTTGACGATACGATTGAACAGCGGAATAAACTGTTCGGGCGCCGCCAACTGCTTGCGAACCCACAAAGCTTCGATCTCGGCCAGCGAGTCGTTTACCCCGAGAGGATCGAAGTGCACGCTGCGGTCGAGGTCCAGGTAGGCACGCTCGGAGGCCGTGATCTGTTCCAATCGGTCAAGCAGCGCCTTCGCGGATTCATTCAATGAGAAGTTGAACGTTGTCTCGGAAGATTTTCCCGCTTCGTCTACATAGCGGAACGTTTTCTTGCCAGTGTTGGCCACCTTCAATCCCGATTCGATGGGGGCTTTGAAATAGTCCAGCTTGCGCGCCAGCACAAACAGTTCGGCGGTATCCTCCTCCTTCAGCTTGGCTTTCTGAAGCGGTTTGGGATCTGTCGGAGACTCGCTGTACGCGAAAGCCCCGGTGCTGTCGATCACAATGCTTTCGTACGCCGGAATGCTGCCGGGAAAGCTTTTTGTAAAGATCAGTTGCGGAGCGGATTGAGCCAGCAGGCATCCGGCACTTAGCAGGCAGGATGCCAGCAGCCTCACTAACGCGCCCCCACAAGCGCCGGGAACCCTGCCCGTGTTCCGTGGCAGATGGCGACAGCCAACGCATCGGTAGCATCGAAGGAGCCAAACTGCTGGCTTACGCCTAAAAGAGAGAGCACCATCATTTGAACCTGCTGCTTTTCGGCGCGCCCATAACCGACCACGCTCATTTTCACTTCGAGCGGCGAGTATTCGTTGACGGAAAGCCCCGCTTCGGCCGCCGTGAGAAGAACAACTCCTCGCACATGCGCCAGTTTCAAGGCCGATTTGGCATTCACCGAGTGGAATACTCCCTCCACGGCGAGCTTTTCCGGCACGAAATTTTCTATGAGTTCACGGAGTTGTTTAGCGATCGTCTTGAGACGCAGTTCGAGAGGGTCGGCGGCCCGTGTACGAATCACTCCGGCTGTCACCAACTGGTGACGCCTGCCATCGGTGTCAACCACACCATAGCCGGTCCGTTCGGTCCCGCAGTCTATTCCGACGATTCGCATCCGACGATTCCGGCCGTTTTCGCCGACTTACGCTAGCGCCTCGACTTCGGCCTCATCCACTTCGTAATTGCCATAGACGTTCTGCACGTCATCGTGCTCGTCAAGCACGTCGAAGAGCCGCAGCATCGCCTGCGCATTCTTGCCTTCGAGTTTCACCGTGTTCTTCGGAACCATTGCAATCTCGGCCGATTCGGTTTCGATTTTTGCGTTCTCCAAAGCCTTTAGAACAGCTTCGTGCGCTTCCGGCGGAGAGAGGATCTCCCATGCGCCGTCCTGATCTCGAATGTCGTCCGCGCCTGCATCCAGCGCCAACGTCATGAGCTGATCTTCGGTCGCTTTTTCGGCATCGACGATGATCTGACTTTTGCGCTCGAACAGCCAGGCAACGCTGCCCTGTTCGCCCAAGTTCCCACCGTTCTTCGAAAATATGTGCCGGATCTCGCTTACGGTGCGGTTGCGGTTGTCTGTTGCAACGTTTACCAGGACGGCGGCACCGCCCGGTCCGTACCCTTCGTAAAGGATCTCATCGATCTGGCCGCCCTCAAGCTCACCCGTACCGCGCATGATGGCACGCTTGATGTTGTCGGCGGGCATACTCACCGCCTTCGCGGCGAGAACGGCGGTACGAAGACGAGGATTTCCGTCAGGATCGCCACCGCCGCCGCGTGCAGCGATCATGATTTCCTTAATGAGGCGAGTGAAAACTTTGCCGCGCTTGGCGTCCAGAGCCGCCTTCTTGTGCTTGATGGTGGCCCATTTACTATGTCCAGACATGGGAAAACTCTTGTGTCCTTTAACTTCCGAGGATATCAAAATCAGCTAAAAGCCAGCATGCCCCGGATGCCGGCCGTCTGCGTTACGGCATGATGGAGAGCACGGAATTGAAAGGTCCTGCCGGATTCAATGAATAGACGAGGTTTTTTCACGCGCGGAGCAATGTTTGCGGCGGCTTCCCAAGCCGTCGGACAAACGGAGGTGACGATCGAGCGGCCGCTGACAGGCCAGCCGCATCGTGGCAAGGTGCTCGCCCTGATCACGCCACATCTGGATGACGGTCCAATTTTTGCTGGCGGCACGCTCGCGAAACTATTGGGTGAGGGATACACGGGTTATTTCATCCGCACGAGCAACGACGAAAAAGATTCCTACGATCTGACGCTTGGACAGACAGTGCTGGCCAATGAGCAGGACACGGCACATTTCGTCGAGGTGGCAGGGCTGAAGCGATCCTTCGACCTGAGCTACCGCAATCACAGGATGGACGACGTGGGGCGCACCGAACTCCGGGCACGACTGATATTTCTCTTCCGGTTGCTGAAGATCGACACGGTTCTCAGCTACGACCCATGGGGGCATTACGAAGAAAATCCGGACCACTACGTGACGGCGCAGGCGGTTGAGGCGGCCTGTTGGATGGCTGGGGGGAAACTCGATCTGCCTGAACACTTCGCGGCTGGGCTTAAGCCGCATTCAGTGTCCGAGAAATATTACTTTGCACGTGGACCGCAGCTGGTGAACCGCGTTGTCGATACTACCCGGACGGTGCCGGCTAAGATCAACGCTATCCGTTCCTGCAAGACGATGATCGAACATATGACGAGGGACCTCGAAGGCACGCTGGCCGACCACAAGCTTCGGCTTCCGGGACTTACTGCCGATGAGTTCATTCAAACCGCCTTGCTCGCGCGGGACCGGGCCGCTGGAGCGAAACATGGCCTCGAGTATGCCGAGGAGTTCCACTACATTGGCCCGGACCATTCGCTGGACGAGTACATTAAGCGAAACGCCATCCCGCTGAACGGCTAGAAGCGGTACTTCAGGGCGAGTTGGAGTTCCCGATTGTTCGATTTGGTGCTCGTGACCTGGCCGAACGCCGTGTCTCCAAGGTATTGATCGGGGTTCGAGAATTGTGGCGTATTGAATGCGTTGAATGCCTCCGCCCGGAATTCAAGGGAGTGAGCCTCGCTCCAGGGCATCTGGAAGGTCTTCATGAGGGTGAGGTTGACAGCGTCTGTTCCCGGACCGACGACAGGATCCCGCGGAGAATTCCCGTAGATCAGACCGCTCGGCGTGAACGCGCTCGTGTTGAACCACAGCGAGGGTCCGCGGTTCTGAAGGGTCAGCTTTTGCCCAGCGACCAGGTTGGGGCGCTCCCAAAGCCCGTCATTGTTCTGGCTGTCAAAGCTTTCCAGAACATCGAACGGGCTTCCGCTAGCCAGTGTGACAATTCCTTCGAGCGACCATCCCCGAGCGACTGTTCCGGCGAGTCCTTTTAGTCCGTTCGCAAACGGGATCTGCCAGACATACCCGATGACGAGGTTATGGCGCTGATCGTAGACGCCGCTGGCCCGCTCCGAGCTGAGATTACGCGGGTTCTGACAACCGCAACCACCGCTGTTGGTGGTTTCCCACGCATCGTCGATTTCATGCGCCCACGTGTAGGCGGCAGTGAAACTTAAGCCGTGCGCCAATCGCCGTTCGAAACGAACCTGAAGCGAATTGTAGTTCGTGTTTGCACTGTAGGACTGGAGTCGGATGCGAGCATATTCCGGATAAGGACGGCGCGATTGGATGTCGCCGGGTCCGGGATCGGGCTGATTCCAATTTTTCAGGCTGGTGTCGACGTGAGTCCCTTTGTTACCCACATAAGACACGTCGAGAACGTTTGCACCGAACTGCCGGGAGACCGTCAGGTTCCAGTTCTGAACGTAGGTGTCGGGATGGAGACGATCGGCTGGAAGGGTCACCGCGTTGAAGATCGGATTGGCGGGGTACAAACCCGCTGGAATCGGATTCTGTATGGTGGCAAGCGGGTTACGTGACGGATTGGTGATTGTCAGACTCCCCGCGGTAGGTGGGTTCAATTGAAGAATGTTGATGTTATCAAATTGACCGCCGAAGTAGAAGATTCCATAGCCGCCGCGCACTACCCAGTTTGAGGCCGGATTATATGCAAAGCCGATACGTGGACTGATGTCCTTGTTCGTGATGTCCCACAGGTTATGGGCCACCTGTCCCGGAGCCGGATAGAACTGGGGTGGATTTTGGCTCCAGTCGAAAGTGCGGGTGACTGCATTTACGTCGATGGGTACACCGAACCGATCCCAGCGTACACCGAGGTTCAAAGTAAACCTTGACGTCAGCTTCCAGTCGTCTTGCAGGTATACGGCCGACCTCCACTGGCGGGCCTTCGTCAGTGGAACACCCTCCGGGGTCAGCGTTGTGCGAGGATACCCTAACATATACGCGGCCGCCGGATCGCCGCTGATATCGCCCGTGAAGCTCATACTGCCGAAGGGCCAATTGTTCGTGGTTGCGTTGTCATAGAGCTTCCGCAGATCAAAGCCGGTCTTAATGGTGTGCCTGCCCTTGATGAATGTGACGTTGTCGACGAGCTGGTAGGTCTGACTATTGTCCAGGTTTGAAGCGGCCAAATCGCTGCCCATTCCCAGGTAGCCAGAGATATTGATAAGCGGAAATCCCTCTTCATACGAGCGCAGCGGGCGTCCGTTCGGACCGCCAACCTTGAGGCCATTAATGCCGAGAGACTCGATGGTAAAGCCGGTGTTCGTTAAGGTGCTGAGTTGCTGAACGTTCTCGCGATCAAAGCCGGCCCGAAACTCATTCAGGAACGAGGGGCTGAAAGTATGAACCCATTGGGCAGACAGATTGTCGATCGGGTAAGTGCCCGTGAACGTAAAGTTGGGGTTGAGATCACGTTCCGGGAAATTGCGAAAAGCACGGATATAGTGAACGAAAAGCTGATCGCGCGAACTGAAATAGTGATCTACACGAGCAATGCCCTGGTTCACGGTCAGGTCGCCGAGAGCGGCTCCCGCGTAGTTAACCGCCCCTGAAGTGTTGGGCAGCGGCATGTACTTGTTGATGATGTTCAGCGATACCGGATCCAGCCGGTTAGCAGGAATCATATTGTTCTGAAACGGTTGGCCCGTTGTGGGATCGAGGATCGGAGTGCTGCTGGCCGAAAAGTCACCGGAGCGCTGCTGTGGTGTGAGAACAACGGCGGTCCCCGGACTCTCCTGGATTGACCGAATCCCTTCGTAGCTGAGGAAGAAGAACGTCTTGTCCCGGCGCACCGGCCCGCCGAGCGTGGCACCATACTGGTTCTGCTTCAGGATGTTCTGTGGCAGCGGCGATGGAGAGAAGTAGTTTCTGGCGTCGAGCGCACTGTTTCGCAGGAATTCGAACAGGTCTCCGTGGAACTGGTTGGCTCCCGACTTGATCTGAATGTTGACGTTGGTGCCAGCGTTGCCGCCATATTCGGCTGAGTAGTTGCCCGTCTGCACCCGGAACTCCTGGATGGCGTCGACAGACGGATAAAGGTTGACGTAGTTGTGGCGATTGTTCACCATCGTGACGCCGTCGACGTTCACCTGGCCCCAGATCAAGCGTCCACCATTGCCCCCGATTTGAGAGCCATCGGTGCTCGAAGAGTGAAGGTCCGGATTGTAGACCTGCACGCCTGGCGTCAGTATTGCGAGGTCATCGAATTTTCTTCCATTCAGGGGAAGATTCTCGATACGCTCAGCGCCCACGACTTCGCCAAGACTGGCGTTCTCTGTCTGGAGCAGAGGTGGTGTCGCCTGGACCTCCACGGTCTGTTGCACAGTGCCCAATTGGAGCGTGAAATCGACCTTTGCCTGCTGGCCCAACTGGATGTCCAGGCCGCTTCGGCGTTCAGTATTAAAGCCGCTCGACCTTACTTCGACGACGTAGCTTCCCGGCAGGAGATATCGAAACTCATAGGCTCCGTTCGAAGCTGTGGTTGCTACTTTCGATAGACCGGTGCTGGCTTGTGTTGCTGTGACTGTGGCATTTGCAATCGCGCCGCCGCCCGAATCGAGCACGGAACCAAGAATTGCGGTGTCAACGGTTTGAGCAACAAGGCTCTGGGAGACGAAGGCTATCAGCGGGAGGAGAAACGAACTCTTCCGCGTTAATCGGTTCTTCCAGAAACAAGAAAAACGTCCGATGAGCATTGGCTCACCCCCTTGCGATTAGTTGAGAGGTTAACACAAGGAGACGCCGTAGAGTGTGCCTAGTAAGAGCAGGAGATGCGAATCAGCGTGGCAATGATGCGACCCGATGCCTTGCGAAAGATTGACTCGGCAGCGCTCGCAACGGTCTCTGTGGAAAGGTTTAGCCAAGTTGGCGGACACAGTAAAGCTAGATTACCGAAAAACGATGTAAAATCACGTCGAGATGCGACGCTCTTCAATTCGTTACAACTTTCTTTCATCTGCTTTCCTGGTTCTGCTCTTCTCGACCGCCACCTTTGTCGCCCGTTCGGACGGGGGGCAATCTGGTGCGACCGTGACTTGTTCTTCAAATGATGGACACAGGCACTACTGCGGTGCGGACACCCGCGACGGCGTGAGGCTGGTGCAACAGCGAAGCGACTCTCCTTGCCGGCGTGGCGAAACGTGGGGATTTGACGAGCGTGGCATCTGGGTAGATCGGGGCTGCCGTGCCGACTTCATCGTGGGAGGACGCGGCTCAGACGGTGGCAGGTACGATCGCGACTCTGATCGTGATCGCGACCGGGATCGGGACCGGGACCGTGACTCCGACCGGGGATACGATCGCGGATCCGGTTCGGCCATGCGTGGAACGGTCACCTGCTCTTCCGACGATGGCCGCCGCCACTATTGCGATGCCGACACCCGGGAGGGAGTGCGGCTCTCGCGCCAGATCAGCGAGACACCGTGTCGTGAGGGCGAAACATGGGGAAGCAACCGGCGGGGCGTGTGGGTCGATCGCGGCTGCCGGGCGGAATTTGAAGTAGGGGGCGGCGGTGGTGGATCCGATCGGCAGTCGCGGTCGCTCGGGATCGTATCCTGCTCCTCAGACGATGGACGCCGCCATTATTGCAATGCCGATACGCGAGATGGAGTGCGGCTCTCGCGCCAGATCAGCGGCTCGGCATGCCGCGAAGGGTACAGTTGGGGAAGTGACAGCCGCGGACTCTGGGTGGATCACGGATGCCGCGGTGAGTTCGCGCTACGCGGCGACCGCTAACGGTAATTACGCAAGGCAGGATGGCCCCCCATGGAGTTCAATACGGTACTCTGTAGAATCAGGTCGGTTGGTAATTCGCCCTGAGCTCCTTTGACTTTGAACAGAACTGATTTTCAGTCTGCCAAACGTGTTCTCGTCTATCGGCTGGGAAGTTTGGGAGACACGGCGGTAGCCTTACCTTGCCTACACCTGATTGCGCGGGCTTTTCCCAACGCCGAGCGCCTGATGCTCACCAACTTTCCAGTACACTCCAAAGCTCCGGCCGCCGCGGCAGTCATTGGTGAATCTGGACTCATCCACGGATATATGCGCTACTCCATGAAGACGCGCAATCCGTTAGAGCTTGCCGGATTGTGGTGGCGGCTTGTCCGCTACCGTCCTGATTTTCTGGTGTACCTCATGCCGGTGCGCCCACCGTCGGCAATCCGGCGGGACGCAATGTTCTTCAGAATGGCCGGCGTTCGGCGCATAATCGGTTTGCCATCGGCTGCCGAGTTGGTGCACATAGTGGACGGACGGACCGGAACATTCGAACGGGAGGCAAGCCGTCTCGCGCGGGCGGTTCGGGAACTCGGGGACGCTCATATCGAAGAGACGGGGAACTGGGACTTGCGCTTTACGGCGGCTGAACGGAACAAAGCCGCACAAGTATTGAGTCCAGTCGATCGCAGTCGCCTGATCATCTGTGCCCCGGGAACCAAAATGCAGGCCAAAGATTGGGGAACGGAGAATTGGATCGGCCTGATGCAGCGTCTCTCTCAAGCGTTGCCCGAACATGGACTTGTGCTGGTCGGTGCGCCGGAAGAAAGGGCCACGTGCGAGTCTGTAGCACAAGGCTGGGCAGGCAAAGCCTTGAACCTGTGCGGGCAGCTTTCGCCGCGTGAAACCGCTGCTGTGATGGAAGGCGCGGATGTGTTCATGGGGCCTGACAGCGGACCGATGCATCTGGCGGCGTCCGTCGGAGTTCCATGCGCGATTGCATTCTCGGCTCGTGGGAAACCTGGCATATGGTACCCAGCCGGCACGGATAACCAGATCGTATATCACAAGGTGGACTGCTTTGGATGCAATCTGGAAACCTGCACCGTCCAGGCGAAAAAGTGCCTC